>CAJXUB010000013.1 GCA_913061125.1 uncultured Flavobacteriaceae bacterium | reverse complement strand
CGGCCACTGATGCCAATGGTACCGTTGTAGATATAGACATCACGATTTTACAGCCCGATGCTCCTATAGATGTTACTGAAACCATCAGTCAATTTAATGGTTTTAACATCAGTTGTTTTGGGGCATCAGATGGTACTATAGATATAGTCACAACTGGCGGTGGTGGTCCATCAAATAGTGATCAGTACACTTACCAGTGGACTTTAAACAACACGCCATACACACTTAATGCAACATCAACAGATACAAGTTTACAAGATCTTGGGCCTGGAGTTTACGAGGTCACAGTAACGGACGATGTTGGTTGTACTTACACAGAAACTTACGAAATTACTGAGCCAACCGGATTAACCCTTTCTGGAGTAATTTCGGATTACAATGGTTTTGGAGTTAGCTGCTTTGGTCAAAACGATGGTTTTATAACGACAACAATTAGTGGAGGAACAAATAATTTTGATTTCAATTGGACTGCTACTGATGGTGGTATAGTTCCATCTGGTCAAGAAACGAATCAGAACTTGACAGATCTTATTGCAGGAACTTACACTGTGACTGTAATTGATACAAACAGTTGTCCAATTACCGAGACTTTTATAATTTCTCAGCCAGACGAATTTTTAATTAATGAAGTAACTTCATCTCACGTTGATGTATTGTGTTATGGAGAAAATTCTGGCGAATTTGAAGTCAGTATTGTTGAAACTGTCGGACCATATGATTATTTACTTGTAGGTACCGATTATTTAGGAAACACAATCAATCAAAGTTTATTGACCACTGATTTAAATGTTATATACGATGAATTATTTGCTGGGAATTATGATGTTTTTGTAACCGATCAAAATGGATGTTCAACTGAGCTTTTGGGTGTAGTTATTCTTCAGCCAGATCAAGGAATAGATATTACAGAAACCATTAGTGAGTTCAATGGTTTTAACATCAGTTGTTTTGGGGCATCAGACGGTACTATTGACATAGTCACAACTGGCGGTGGTGGTCCATCAAATAGTGATCAGTACACTTACCAGTGGACTTTAAACAACACGCCATACACACTTAATGCAACATCAACAGATACAAGTTTACAAGATCTTGGGCCTGGTACCTATGAGGTTACAGTAACCGATGCAGTTGGTTGTTCCTACACAGAAACCTATGAAATTACTGAGCCAGATGATATCGTCATCATTGTTGATTCTGAAGTTGATATTTTATGTCACGGCGATTTAACAGGCTCTATAAGCATTACTCCACAAGGTGGGTCTGGAGATTACACCTATTATTGGACTTACGATCCCGATGGAAGTGGAGGTCAGCAATTTGACGATATTGAAGATATAGAGAATCTTGGGCCAGGCGAATATGTTGTACTTGTTGAAGATTCAAACGGTTGTTTTGAATCTGAAGTATTCCAAATCACTCAACCCGATCCTATAATTGTAACATTAGAATCCAAGGTCGATATCTTATGTCACGGCGATTTTACAGGAAGTATAGACGTTAGTATTGACGGGGGTATCCCAGATTATAATTATAATTGGATCGGTCCTAACGGATTTGTATCAATTGATGAAGACATTGAGGCACTTGAAGCAGGGGTTTATAACCTGACCGTAATAGATCAGAACAATTGTCCGCAAGTTTTTGAAGTTGAATTAACCCAACCGGACGATTTAATTATTAATTACACCGCCACAAACGAAACTTGTACCAATGCTAATGATGGATCAATCGTTCTGGATATCCAAGGAGGAGTTTTAGATTACAATATAACTTGGAGTAATTTTGGAAATGGAACAACTCAAACCAACTTAGCTCCTGGATTTTATACTGTAACAGTAACAGATAACAATAATTGTGTAGAAGAAGTAACCATAGAGATCGAAGCAGCACCTTTGTTCGACATTCAACCTGTTGTTAATTCCATCTCATGTTTTGGAGAAAATGATGGAAATATCCAATTAAATATTCAAGGAGGTATCGCGCCAATTAATGTTTTATGGGATGATGATCCAACAGCTGGCCAAGATCGATTTAATCTTAGCCCTGGAATTTACTCAGTTACTATTTCTGACAGTTCAAGCTTTGCCTGCGTCATAGAAAGAGATTTTGTAATTGTTGAACCTGCAGAGCTTATCTCTTCTGGCGTAGTAACAAATGCCTTGGACTGTGACATTGTCAATAGCGGTTCAATTGACTTACAAGTTGTGGGCGGAACGGCGCCTTACACCTTTGAATGGAGTAATGGCGCTGATACTGAAGACCTAATCAATATCCCACCCGGAAATTATGCCGTAACCATTACGGACTTTAATGGATGTAGGGCAATTGATGAATTTGTTGTAACACGACCCGATGAAATTTCATCCGAGCTTTCCATTTCATTTGATGCAGACTGTGACAATCATATTGCATTCCAAACAACGACCATTCAAGTTTCTGGAGGGGTTCCACCATATGATATCACTTGGTCCAGTGGCGTGATCTCTGGAGCCAATGGAGAAACCATGACAACTTCTCAAGAAGGTACGGTGATTGTTGATGTCGTGGACGCGCTTGGTTGCGACTTTCAAACAACATTTGAAGTTGATCTGGCAGAGTTAGGTTATCCAGATTTTTCATTTGATTCTTTTACAAACAACACTTGTAATATTTTTAGTGTTGATGATCCCATACAATTTACAAACTTAGCATCTGGGGATTACATTAGTGTTGATTGGAGTTTTGGTGACGGATTTATATCAAACGAGGAAAATCCTACACATATATATACCATTCCTGGTACCTATTACATTACCCAAACCGTTAACTATCCATACGGATGTTCTTATGATATTATAAAAGAAATTGTAATTACAAAAGGCTATGAGATTATCTTGCCTAATGCGTTTACCCCTAACGGAGATACGATCAATGATACCATACGACCTGTATTTAATTGTATGGAATTTGTTCAAATGAGTATTTACGACACATGGGGTTCGCTGATTTACTCTGAAAGTAGTGATGGCGATATCTATGGTTGGGACGGAACAATCGAAGGTAAACCCGCAGAAAACGGGAATTATATTTTAGTGGTTAAAGCCGAATCATGGAATGGGAAAGTGATCGATATTAACGGACCAATAACTCTTATAAAATAACAGATGAAAAGAATAATCATATTAATCTTATTGGTAAGTCAAATCAAGGTAATGGCTCAAGATCCCATTCATACCCAATTTTTTATGGTTCCAGAAACCCTGAGCTCTAGCTTTACAGGAGCGAAACAATCCACACGAGCTGGTATTATTCATCGAACTCAATGGCCAGGTCTTAATTTTAGCATTAATACGCAATTCGCTTTTGTCGATAACTGGTTTGAGGAAGTTAATAGTGGGATTGGGATTAGTGTTTTAAATCATAAAGAAACCACCACTCGATACAACTTTACTCAAGTTAATTTAAATTATGCCTATCAATTTCCAATCTCAGAGGAATGGAACGTACGGCCAAGCATCTCTGTTGGATATGGCGCTAAAGACTTTGGTTTTCAAAATCTTGTTTTAGAGGATCAAATCAATATTTTTAGCGGAATTATTAACGTAAATAGTATTGACCCAATTAATCTAAACGACTCCGTACGATTTTTAGACTTTAGTGCTTCGGTACTTTTTAATTCCGAAAATTCTTGGGTAGGATTTACCGTAAAACATTTGAATAAACCTAATATTTCCATGGAAATGGAAGGTCAAGATAATCTTGAAATGTTTATGTCTCTTCATGGATCCTTATACATCCCGCTCGGAGGCTACCAAAGCAACAGCAAACTTTTTATTTTAGCCAACGGTATGATGCAGGGGGCCTACAATCGATTTGACCTCGGTGCAAAATACGAAATAGATCGCTTTGCTTTTGGACTTTTAGCAGCCACAAATCCAATTAAAACGGATCCAAACAGTCATTTTTTGACTTCCATCAATGCATTTGTAGGGATGGATTGGGAAGGGTTTCGCTTTGGTTACTCCTATGACTTTAATGTAACCGATATTGGTCGGACTGGAGGAGTGTACGAACTATCAATTTCTTACGATTTCTTAAACAACGACAATTGTTTCGGATGTCCCGATTATTAATTCGTGAAACAACAGCTTGAATCCGGGATATTTTTTTACTTTTATAGACCACCATGTCAAAAAATGTAAAAATAATTGAATGTCCTCGGGATGCCATGCAAGGCATCAAAACCTTTATACCAACTGCAAAAAAGGTAAAATACCTACAATCCCTTTTAAATGTTGGTTTTGACACCCTCGATTTCGGAAGTTTTGTATCACCAAAAGCAATTCCACAGATGAGAGATACTGCCGAAGTCCTTTCCAATCTCGATTTAAGTCAAACGACCAGTAAACTGTTGGCCATTGTCGCTAACCTTCGAGGGGCTCAATCTGCTGCAGCATTCAATGAAATTGATTATTTAGGTTTTCCGTTTTCAATTTCAGAAAATTTTCAAATGCGAAACACCCACAAAACCATCTCAGAATCTGAACAAGAATTGCATCATATTTTAGAAATTTCTAAGACCCATAACAAACAACTTGTGGTGTATCTGTCAATGGCCTTTGGCAATCCCTATGGCGACCCTTGGGACGTGAATGTGGTACGAGAATGGACCGAGCGATTGCACAACATGGGGGTAAAAATTTTATCACTGAGTGATACGGTTGGCTCATCCACTCCAGAAACCATATCCTATCTTTTTTCAAATTTAATTCCTGCCTATCCAGAAATTGAATTTGGGGCCCATTTACACACCCATCCCTCGGCCTGGTACAATAAAGTTGATGCGGCCTACACATCAGGTTGTACGCGATTCGATGGGGCCATCCAAGGGTTTGGCGGATGCCCGATGGCAAAGGATAAATTGACAGGCAATATGCCAACTGAAAAAATGCTGTCCTATTTTACGGCACAAAAAATAAAAACAAACCTCAATGTACACGCGTTTGAAAGCGCGCACAATGAGGCTTCTAAGGTATTTAAAGCATACCGTTAAAATCTAAACTCGATACCACCATAAATTCCGAACGGGTGGCCAGGTCGAAGACCCGCTGGGACTTTGGCGACTGCATAAGTTTTGTCTAGAAGATTCAACACTGTTCCAGTCACGCTCAAGCGATTGTTCAGATGATATTTTCCAGAAAAGTCAAGGATAAAGTTTGAAGTGATACCATTGGTAGCCGTAATGCTATGGGTTCCAGCTTCGGTTCTGAAAGCACCATTTTGACGTCCGTTCAAATGGAGTTCAAAAGCGTTGTGCTCCAGCGATACAGCGATATTGAATTGATGTTTGGCAATGTATGGTAGGTTATCACCTGTTTCAACCTCACCCCACAAATCTTCGTCGCTTCCAAAACTGTTTTCAAATCTAGCATCGGTTAGAGTATATCCAAACGAAATGGGCATCGCAAATTTTGAGTTTTGACTCAACAAATCATAATTCAACAACAGTTCAATACCTTTAACACTTACTTCTCCAGCATTAAATTGATCCAATGACCCAGTGCCCCCAGTTGCGGCTAAATCGCTACCCAAAAGGTTGCTGTAGTCGTTGTAAAAAGCAACCACCTCGCTTCGAAGTCCTTTATAATTAAATCGTGTTCCAATTTCATAATTGATGCTTTCCTCTGGGTTTTGATCTTCTTGATTTCCCGGAGGTGAAAATCCTTTGTGAATTCCAGCAAAAATCGACGTTAAGTTGTTGAGCTTGTAGTTTACACCAATTCCAGGGATAACAACAGAAACCGTATTTTCACGTGTGGATAAGTCGGTTCCGTTTCTGTCCGGGTCGGCTGTACCGAAATTTTCGCTTTGAAGACTGATATCTTCATATCGTATTCCAGGCGTAAAGGTCCAATTGTTGTACGTCAATTTGTACAATATAGAACCGGCAAAGGCTCTGGCACTGCTAATTCGATTGGCATCCGATCCGGGAGCCCCGTTGGAGGTCAAATTCATAGAGCCATTCATCATGCTGTATCCGTCTTTCCATTGAAAACGATCCTCTTCGTCATAGTGATAACGCAACCCAATTTCTAAATCGTGAAACAGGTCTTTCGTGTTCCAATGAAAATCAAACTTTGTTTGAATTCCTTTGGAAATGTATTTTCGATTGTTGGCTTTAACAACAAGCGCATCGTCGTCAGAATTGGAAGTTCCTCTTATGATATCAAGATAGGAGGTGTATGTTTCAGGGTCGTCTAAGATTTTAGAAATTTTAACCTTATCGCCGTCATAAATAACATCGTTTAGCTTGTACCAATTTCTAGAAAATTTATTGTAATAACCGCTTGTTGTAATGTTCAAAAAATTTGAAAATCCAATTTCGTGCGTGGCCATAAATTGCTGATGTTTGTTTGTCATTTGATCAAATGAAGAAGCAGCATAGCGGCTAAAAGGATTTTCTGCAAAATCAGCAGTTGTTAAACCCAGGTAGGTTTCATTAGAGACTTCATCCGAATATTGAAACTTCAAGGTTAATGCCTGGTTGTATTTGGCACTTTCGCTGCTGCGGAATTGAACTTTTCCAACAAAGTCGTTTTTGTCAAATCCGGTGTTGTTATCGTCCATCAAATGTTTAAAACCATCAGAATCATGTTTTAAATAGTCCAATACATATCCAAATTGCGATTTTGAATCTCCAATTTTAACATGAGTTTGATGGGTGTTAAAACTTCCAAAACTAGATCGAAGTGAGCCAGAAAATGTGTCAGGGATGGGTGTACTCACCAAATTAAGAGCACCGCCGGTGGTAAATGGGCCGTACTGAATTTGGCTGCTTCCTTTTAAAATTTCTACAGCCGACATTCTAGCAATCGATGGGAAGTAGTAAGCCGCTGGAGCACTGTATGGCGCAGGAGCAATTAAAATTCCATCTTCCATAATGGAAATTTTTGCACTTCGTTCAGGCGAGGTGCCTCTCATGCTGATATTTGGTCGTAAGCCAAAACCGTCTTCTTCGTAAATTGACACCCCAGGAACTGTTCTTAGCAGTCGATTGACATCCGTGTAATTAAATTTTTTAATTTCCTTAGCAGACAAATAATACGCCGACCCCGATCGGTTGTTTGCGATGTATTTGCTTCCAAAAATCACTTTGGTGTTGATGAATACTCGGTCCAGGTCCTGGATTGAGTCTAATGGCTTTGAGTCATTGGACTGTCCGTACAGTAGTGTTATACTTAGGGTTAGAAATAAAGACACTAAAGTTCTCATTGGTTGTTTTTATTTAGACTTGTTATAAATAATAAAAAAATAACTTTGCAAATATACGAACCGATCATTCAATTTTCAAAATTAATTTAGAATAAATAAAAATAATTTTTGAAGCATTTACGATTGTATAGAAATTTTTAAAGATTCTGCTAAAAAAACTGTAAATTTGCATGCAATTAAATCCAATTGCAATGCAATCACACCATTCAAAAATTGTTGGCGAAGGACTCACTTATGACGACGTTCTTTTAATCCCTGCCTATTCAGAAATTCTACCCCGAGAGGTTAACATATCAACAAAATTCAGTAGAAATATCGAGTTGAATGTTCCAATCGTATCGGCCGCTATGGACACGGTTACAGAAAGCGCCATGGCCATTGCTATTGCCAGAGAAGGAGGGATTGGTGTTTTGCATAAAAATATGAGTATTGCCCAACAAGCCACTGAAGTCCGAAAAGTAAAACGTGCAGAGAGTGGAATGATAATAGACCCAGTAACTCTACGTTTGGATGCGGTGGTGCTGGATGCCAAAAAAAGCATGAAAGAACACAGCATTGGGGGGATACCTATTGTGGATGACAATGGACTTTTAAAAGGCATTGTTACCAATCGTGATTTACGTTTTGAAAAAAATAATGCACGACCAATCACAGAAGTCATGACTGCTGAAAATTTGGTTACCACTTCAGAGGGGACCTCACTTCAAGACGCTGAGGTTATTCTTCAAAATAATAAAATTGAAAAACTTCCTGTAGTCGATAGTAAGTTCAAACTCGTCGGGTTGATTACTTTCAGAGATATCACAAAACTCACTCAAAAACCAATCTCAAATAAAGATCGGTTTGGCCGACTACGAGTGGCTGCAGCCATTGGAGTCACACAAGATGCATTGGAACGGACCAAGGCTTTGGTTCAATCGGGTGTGGACGCCATTATCATCGATACAGCTCACGGGCATACCAAAGGCGTTGTTGATGTTTTAAAATCTGTCAAAACTGAATTTCCCAATCTAGATGTTGTTGTTGGAAATATCGCTACCGCTGAAGCTGGAAAATACCTGGTTGAAGCAGGGGCCGATGCGGTCAAAGTTGGGATTGGTCCAGGGTCCATTTGCACCACAAGAGTTGTTGCAGGCGTTGGATTTCCACAGTTTTCGGCCGTGCTAGAAGTTGCCGCAGCTCTAAAAGGTACCGGCGTTCCAGTGATTGCAGATGGTGGTATTCGCTACACAGGGGATATCCCCAAAGCTCTTGCAGCAGGTGCCAATTGTGTCATGTTGGGGTCGTTGTTGGCCGGAACTAAAGAATCCCCAGGGGAAACCATTATTTACGAAGGCCGAAAGTTCAAATCCTACCGCGGTATGGGCTCCGTCGAAGCCATGAAAAAAGGCAGTAAAGACCGCTATTTTCAAGATGTTGAAGACGACATTAAAAAACTCGTCCCTGAGGGTATTGTAGGGCGTGTTCCATACAAGGGTGAGCTTTTTGAAAGCATTCATCAATTTGTTGGAGGTATTCGAGCTGGTATGGGCTATTGTGGTGCCAAAGACATACAAACGCTTCAAGAAACGGGTCAATTTGTAAAAATTACCTCTTCTGGAATTAGTGAAAGTCACCCGCACAATGTTATGATTACAAAAGAGGCCCCCAATTACTCAAGATAGAGCCAACTGGCCGTACGATTCCTACCCAAAATCTGTAATATTTATTTAAATTTGTGACTCAACAAAACCCATTCTAATGCGTCGATTATTAATTGCTTTTGTACTTTTGTTATTCCATAGTATATATGTTCAAGCACAGTCCTCACCCTCACAAATTGTAATGACCATTGCCAATGAGGACATCACAACATATGATTTTTTAAAAGTGTACACCAAAAATCTCGATTTGGTTTTGGATGAAAATCAAAAAGATTTTAATCATTATTTGGATTTATTTATCAACTACAAGCTGAAATTGGCGGAAGCCAAAGCATTGGAATATGACCAAAAAGAGAGCTATTTGAAAGAATTTAAAATGTACGAAAATCAACTTTCAAAAGCATACATGACTGATAAAAAAGTTTCGGAGGCCCTACTGCAAGAAGCATTTGAGCGCACCGCAACTGAAGTCAAAGCTCAACACATTTTGATTCGAATTCAGCCCGGGCAAGACACGCTAACAGCCTACAAGACTATCCAGTCGTTACGACCACGACTGATTAACGACGAATTTTCCGCTCTAAAGAAAGAATTGCATAACGGTAAATCTATTTTTGTTGAAGATTTGGGCTACTTTTCGGCCTTTAAAATGGTTTATGATTTCGAAAATGCGGCCTTTAACACTGCTGTTGGTTCCGTATCTGAACCGTTCAAAACTCAATTTGGATATCATGTGGTTAAAGTTCTCGATAAAAGAGCCAACCGAGGGCAGGTTGAAGTTGCTCATATCATGATTTCAAACTCCAAAAAAGACTCAACCACCACTCCAGAGCAACGCATAAACGAGCTTCACAGATTGGTCATCCAGGGGGAGAATTTTGAGGATTTAGCCAAACAATTTTCGGACGATAAAAGTTCGGCTGTTAGAGGGGGCGTTCTTAAACCGTTTAAATCGGGTGAAATTAATTCTCAAATTTTTGTTGAAACGGCTTTTGGTTTAACCGATTTGGGCGAAATATCAGACCCTATTCAATCCAAATTCGGTTGGCACATTATAAAATTAATTGGCAAGCGCCCTATAGGCGATTTTGAGACGTTGCGGCCAAATTTGGAGCAAAACGTAAAGCGAGATTCACGATCGCAAATCATCAGAAAAAGCACCATCACTGCGCTTAAGAAACGCTACAATATTTCTGGACCAAACCTTCAATCTTTGAGTCAAAATTTTGTTCGCGATGACAGTGGATGGTCCATTAAGAAAATAAAACCAAAATCTGTTTTTTTGACCATTGAAAATGAAACGTTCACTTATGCCGATTTTTTGACTCATCTGAACAAAACAAAGAAAGTGGTTAATTCTACGTTTGATTCTCCAGAATTTATGCAACAGCAATACGCTCTATTTTTAGATCAAAAACTGTGGGATTATAAAAGGAATCATCTGGCTGAAGAAAATTCAGAATACGCCGATGTGCTGCAAGAATACAAAGACGGATTACTTTTGTTTGATTTGATGCAAGATACCATTTGGGAAGCTGCCAAAAAGGATTCTTTGGCGTTGAGTCAATACTATCAGAGGCATTTAAATTTGTATACAACTCCTGAAAAAATTGTAGGAACGGTAATGAGATCCAGCCAAAAGAAACCCCTGAAAATGGTTAAGAAAATGTGGCTCAAAGGCCTTGACAATCAGCATATTTCTGAAACGCTAAATTCCAAAACGCAACTCGTTATTGCATCCACAGGATCCTTTGATAAGACCAATCCGTTGTTGCCTGAATCTTTTGAATTCAAATTAGGCATTTCACAAATTAGTGCAAATGGTGATGGTTTTGTAATTTTTAATGTCTCTTCGGTGCTACCTCCGGAAGTTCTTCCGTTGGAGGACGTCAGGGGGCAGGTTATTTCTCATTATCAAAATGAACTTGAAACTCAATGGATTGAGACATTGAAACAGAAATTTAAGGTAAAAATCCACCCAGAGGTACTTCAAAATTTAAAAAATGGTCTTAAATGATAAGAATTTATTCTGTTTTTTGTTGTGTTGGATGGGTGCTTTTCGGAAGTTGTAATTTATCTGTAAAAAAATCCGATGGTTCTGCTCTGGCTAGAGTAAATCAATCGTTTTTGACCACTCAAGATATCAGCCCCACAATGTTTGAGGGGCTGAGTGAGGCGGACAGCACCATTCAAATGCAACGTCTGATTAACGATTGGGCGATGCAACAGCTGCTCATTGAGGGTGCACAAGTCAATCTGGACGATGCCCAACAAAGCAACTTTGAGGCCCTGGTGGAAGAATATAAAACCGATTTATATACCTCTGCTTATCTGGAGGCCTTGGTTAAACAAAATTTAGACACCAGCATTACAACACAAGAGCTTTCTGCAACTTATGAACAAAATAAAGAGCTGTTTGTCCTTAAAGAAGATTTACTTAAATTGAGATACATTAATCACGATTTGAAGCTAACCAATGCCGATGAAATAAAACGTCGATTTAAGCGTTACAACTCCGAAGATCAATCCATTTTGGACACAATTTCGATTCAGTTTAATTCGTATTTTCTAAACGATTCGGTTTGGATTAAATCCGACCAAGTTTTGGCCAAAATAAAGCCACTTCAAAAGGGGTTTAATAATCTACTATTAAAAAAACCAAATTTTATTCAACTGAAAGATTCTTTAGGGTTATATTTGATGCAAATAAATGATGTTCTTGCAAGTGGAAATCAAGCTCCAATGAACTATGTTTTACCAACATTGAAGCAAATCATCATCAACAAACGCAAACTGAAATTGGTCAATCAACTCAAAAACGAAATCGTTAATGATGCCATAAAAAATGAAACATTTGAAATATATGATTAAGTCCCTTTCTGTATTTTTTAGTTGCTGTGTGTTCGCCCTAAACCCGATTGCGACCACTGCCCAAGAAATTATTAATGATGAGCAACAGTTAGAAGCAACAGAAACTACCGTCGATTCTGTCCAACGTGTCAAAGTTGATGGCGTAGCTGCAGTGGTTGGAGATTTTGTGATTTTAGATTCTGATATCGACAAACAATTTGCCCAACTGGAAGCCAGTGGGGTATCGACAGACGATATTTCCAGATGCCAATTGTTCGGAAAATTATTGGAAGATAAACTCTACATGCACCACGCGATCCAGGACAGCATCGAAGTGAATGATGCTGAAATACGTTCCTACGTCGATCAGCAACTCGAAGGATTTGCTCAACAACTCGGATCCATGGATAAGCTCATTGCGTATTACAATAAATCATCCGAGCAAGAACTTCGAGACGAAATGTACGAGCTAAATAAAAATGGAAAAATGGCTTCCATGATGCAGCAGCAAATTATCGACGAAATTGAAGTCACCCCTGAAGAGGTTCGTCAATTTTTTAAAAAAATCCCTGAGGACGAACGCCCTCTTTTCGGAACAGAGCTGCGAGTGGCTCAAATTGTTGTAGTCCCCGAAACCACCCAAGAGGAAATCGATAAAGTGACCAAACGTTTGAGAGAATTTAGAGCAGATGTTTTGGACAATGGCGCCAGTTTTACGACCAAAGCGGTGTTGTATTCGGAAGACCCCGGATCGAAACGAACGGGAGGAAAATACACCCTAAACAAAAAACGCCCCATGATGGTGAAAGAGTTTCGAGAAGTGGCCTTTTCATTGGAAGAGGGCGATGTATCGGAACCGTTCAAAACGGATTTTGGATATCATATCATTTATTTGGAAAAAATAAGAGGTCAAGAATACGATGTACGCCATATCTTACTTCGACCAAAAATGACCAACGATGCAATCGCTGCCGCCCGAGAAAAATTGGAAAAAGTACGTCAAACTATTGTGGATGGCGATATCTCTTTTGCGGAAGCTGCACTTGAGGCGAGTGACGAAAAGGAAACCAAATTTGACGGCGGTCAACTTAGAAATCCAGAAACGCAAGACTATAATTTCGAATTGACAAAAATGGATCCCGAGTTGTACGCCCAAATTCAAAACCTAAAAGACAACGAAGTTAGTGCCATTTATCAAGACGAGGACCGCTCTCACCCCATAAAATTTAAAATCCTGACGGTTACTCAACGCATTGACGAGCATGAGGCAGATTTCGCCAAAGATTATTTGAAAATTAAAGCTTTGGCACTTCAAGAAAAACAACTCAATGCCATTTCTGACTGGCAAGAAGAAAAAATAATGGACACTTACATTAAAATCAACGGCGGGCTACGTTCCTGCGATTTTAACAGCAATTGGTTCAAAGTAAAAAATTAATCATGTCTGACGTCCAAGCCATCAAAGATGCCTTACAAAAGTATGACCGATTGAGGCAGGAAATTGCTAAAGTTATTGTCGGCCAGGAAGCGGTTGTGTCTCAAATTCTTACGTCTATTTTTTCGGGCGGGCATGTGCTGTTGATTGGCGTTCCAGGGTTGGCTAAAACACTGATGGTTCAAACCATTTCAAAAGCTTTGGGTTTAGATTTTAAGCGAATACAATTTACTCCAGATTTGATGCCCTCAGACATTTTGGGAAGTGAAATTTTAAATAACGACCGCCAGTTTGAGTTCATCAAAGGTCCAGTTTTTTCAAATGTAGTTTTGGCGGATGAAATTAATAGAACCCCACCAAAGACTCAAGCAGCGCTTCTAGAAGCCATGCAAGAACGATCGGTTACGGTAGCTGGACATTCCTACCAACTCGATCCACCCTATTTTGTTTTGGCCACGCAAAATCCCATCGAACAAGAGGGGACATACCCACTGCCTGAGGCCCAGTTGGATCGGTTTATGTTTGCCATTCATTTAGAATATCCTTCCACTACAGATGAAATTCAGGTGGTGAAACAAACCACCGCGGAAAGCTTGCCGGAGGCCAACGCAGTTTTTGATTCGAAATCAGTTTTGACGTTTCAAAACCTCATTCGGAAAATTCCTGTTGCTGATAACGTTATTGAATATGCGGTAGGTGTCATTTCAAAATCACGACCCAATAACCCCTCATCGTCCGAACTTGTTCAGAATTATGTGGCTTGGGGTGCTGGACCTCGGGCCTCTCAAAATTTGATTTTAGCCGCCAAAACCCATGCCGTTCTTAATGGAAAATACACCCCCGATAGTGAGGACGTGCAAGCGGTAGCCAAAAGTGTTTTGCGCCATCGCATCATAAAAAACTACAAAGCAGATGCTGAAGGTATTACTACCGATAACATTATTGAAGATCTATTATAGCGGCCTAAATTTTGAGGGTTTAATACCACCAAATGTTTCATAAATTTGTACCTTTACCAACACTAAAAACCAAAGTATGGCTTTCGACATCAACATCATAAAAAAGGTGTACCAACAAATGCCCGAGCGTGTAGATCAAGCTCGTAAGACCGTTGGACGACCATTAACCCTTTCAGAAAAAATACTATACAACCACCTTTGGGATGGAACGCCCAGTAAAGCTTTTGAACGTGGAAAAGATTATGTAGATTTTGCTCCCGACCGCATTGCATGTCAGGATGCCACGGCACAGATGGCATTGTTGCAGTTTATGCAAGCTGGAAAAAAGAAAGTTGCAGTTCCAACAACGGTGCACTGCGATCATTTGATACAAGCCAAAGTTGGCGCATCAAAAGATTTACAATTTGCTTTAAATAACAGCAACGAAGTATTTAATTTTCTGGAATCGGTGTCCAACAAATACGGAATTGGATTTTGGAAACCCGGGGCAGGAATTATTCATCAAGTGGTTTTAGAAAACTATGCTTTTCCTGGCGGAATGATGATTGGAACAGATTCCCATACCGTTAACGCTGGAGGTTTAGGCATGGTAGCCATTGGGGTTGGAGGAGCCGATGCTGTGGACGTTATGGCAGGTATGCCTTGGGAATTAAAATTTCCAAAACTTATAGGAGTCAAACTCACCGGAAAACTCTCCGGTTGGACAGCCCCAAAAGATGTCATTTTAAAAGTAGCAGGAATACTTACAGCCAAAGGCGGTACAGGTGCCATTGTCGAATATTTTGGACCCGGCGCAGAGTCGATGTCCTGCACCGGGAAAGGAACCATTTGTAATATGGGGGCCGAAATTGGTGCCACAACATCAACATTTGGTTATGACGAATCCATGGAACGCTACCTTCGTGCCACAGACAGAAATGATGTTGCTGATGCTGCAAATCAAGTAAAAAAATATCTTACTGCAGATCCCGAAGTATATGATAACCCCGATCAGTATTTTGATGAATTGATAGAAATCAACTTATCGGAACTAATGCCACATCTTAATGGGCCATTCACTCCAGATTTGGCCACACCTGTGGGTACCATGACTCAAAAGGCCCAAGACAACGAATGGCCACTCAAAGTAGAATGGGGATTAATAGGGTCATGTACAAATTCGTCATACGAAGATCTCTCTCGCGCTGCATCCATAGCCCAACAAGCATTGGATAAAGGACTGAAAACCAAAGCTGAATTTGGGATTAACCCCGGATCGGAACAAGTTCGTTTTACAGCTGAACGAGACGGCATTTTAAATGTTTTTGAACAATTGGATGCCAAAATTTTTACCAATGCCTGTGGTCCATGTATTGGACAATGGGCACGTTATGAAGATCCAAAAAATGCCCCCAAAAACAGTATCGTTCATTCTTTTAATAGAAATTTTGCCAAACGGGCCGATGGAAACCCAAATACCCATGCTTTTGTTGCTTCTCCAGAAATGGTGGCAGCTATCGCTATTTCGGGGCGATTGGATTTTAACCCAATAACAGACACCTTGATCAACGAAAATGGCGATGCTGTGAAACTAGACGAACCCACAGGATTTGAGCTTCCACAGCAAGGATTTGATGTGGAAGATGCGGGATATTTAGAACCTCTTGAAGACGGAAGTGGTGTTGAGGTTGTTGTAGCTAACGATTCCGAGCGATTGCAATTGCTCACACCATTTACTCCAATTGGAAACGAAATTCGAGGCGCAAAATTACTCATAAAAGCTCATGGTAAGTGTACTACAGATCATATTTCTATGGCAGGACCATGGCTGCGATATCGGGGCCATTTGGATAACATTTCCAACAACTGCTTAATTGGAGCCGTGAATGCCTTCAACATGAAAACAAATTTTGTAAAAAACCAATTATCAGGAGACTATGATGCTGTGCCAAAAACCCAACGGGCATACAAGACCGCTGGGATTTACACCGTCGTGGTTGGCGACCATAATTACGGTGAGGGTTCTTCGCGAGAACATGCCGCTATGGAACCGCGTCATCTGGGCGTAGCTGCTGTGATTGTGAAATCCTTTGCACGGATTCATGAGACCAACCTGAAAAAGCAAGGGATGCTGGGACTAACTTTTGCCAATGAAAGCGATTATGATATTATCCAAGAAGATGATACATTTAATTTTTTGGATTTGGATCAATTCGCACCAGCTAAACCACTGACCATTGAGGTTGTACATTCGGACGGTTCTTTAGATACTATTTTGGTGAATCATACCTACAACGAGTCTCAAATTGAGTGGTTTAATGAAGGGTCCGCACTCAACTTGATCAAAAAGCAAAACGCCTAGTTTTCTAATCGATTATTTGGTCATTTTTGTTTAACAAATGTGACCGTTGCGATCACTTTTCCGTTGCCAATGGGTGGCGTTTTTGTGACCGATATTGGAACCCTTGGTACAGTTGTTTTATTGCTTGAACCATAGCTGAGTCCACTATCGGTTCCTGCATCGTAAGCCAATGCATTTACAGTTTTTTATTCAACAATTTTCCCGTTATCCAACAGGTTAATATGGACCACTGCCGCATATCAATCTGGTATTGGTGTTAGCATGTTTGCAGAACCTTTGGAGCGTTGTACTTTTCAAAAGTAAAAGAACTAGACATCAAAAAAATTCCTCTAAAGATGTAAAATCAAGACGAAAATTTTTCAAAAAGGAATAAATTCATGAGAATCATGGAGTAGGCATAGATGCTGTCTTCCACGGGGATGGTCCCCATTCGTAGTCCAAGATTCTCAGCGTTGTTGTACCAAACCACTTCGTGTTCAATCCAACTTCCAGTCAGGACGCCATTCACGATAAAGAATGGGATTAGCATGACTAAAAAAGTCAAAAAAAAGTGTTGGAGTAGTTTCGGGTTGTGTTTTAGTGTCAAAATAGTGAGCGGAATTGCTAATGTAAAATTAATTAGAGTGTACCATTTATCGGTGTTAAAAACAATCAAAAATGCCAATATCGCCATTAAAATGTATGCCACATATTTTGTGGCTGATTGACTCAATTTCAGGGTTGGGAAATAGAGTAGAAGGGCGTAGTGTGTAAATACACAAGCAAAGGGAATACAAATAAAAAAGAGCCATTCTTCGAGTGGAAGACTGAAAATTTTGATTCCTAAAAAATAGTCTGGATTAAACCCCCAAATGCCATGAACGGTAAAAATCACATCCCACGGAATGAACACGACCATGGTCAAAATCAATGATAAAAACAACCATTTGAAACGTTTGTATAATTTTAATTTGGGATGAAAGCTATACAAAAATGGAATTGATACTGAACCGATATTTAACCACAAATAGAGGGAATTCACGGTTTATCTTTTAAAGTATTTAAACGGAACGACCAACATTCCAAAACATTCGCCATCGTTTTTGCCTAAGTGCTTGTGGTGAATTTTATGAGCTCTCCGAACCCCTTTGGCATACCAGTTGTTAGCGTTTCGAAACATTTTAAAACGTTGGTGAATGAAGATGTCGTGTACCACAAAATAGGTTGCGCCATAGGCCATGATACCAAAACCAATGGGAAGTCCTGCCCAAAATCCTTCGTAACTCCAAAAGTAAAAGCAGGTCATACTGACAACGGCGTAAAAAATAAAAAACGCATCGTTGCGTTCGAACCAGCTGTTGTGGTCCTTGTGGTGATGGTCTTTGTGTAGACTCCACAAAAATCCGTGCATGATGTATTTGTGGGTAAACCATGCCATAAATTCCATGGCGCAGAAGGTGGCGAAAAAAACGAGAATCCAAAGCAGAATGTTCATGTTTTGTATTATAGTAGATTAAGGTGATATTTAACAAAACTACGGGTAAGTAGTTCAACTTTTTTGTAATTTGGCACACGAATTCTGGTGGATTTGATTTCGTAAGCCGGAGTTTTTTTGAGTTTTTTTAGCAGCTGGCTGTAGTAGCGGTAGGCCATAAAAACTCCAAATTTAGCCTCGATGGGAAGCATTCTGATGCCATGAAGGCCCTCTGAAAAATCTCGTTCAATATCGTCAATTATATGCTGTTTTGCCATTTCGTCCAAATTATCTAAATCGGTGTTGGGGAAATACGTACGATTTAAATCGTCGTGATCGGCTTTTAAATCTCTCAAAAAATTCACTTTCTGAAAGGCGGACCCAAGGGCCATGGCAGAATGTTTTAGATCGTTATACTTTTGCTGTTCTCCATTGACAAAAACTTTCAAGCACATCAATCCAACAACATCGGCAGAACCATAAATGTAATTTTTGTATTCCTCTTCCGTTTTATATTCAGATTTATGAAGGTCCAACCGCATCGAATTCATAAAAGCATCCACCAAATCCCTGTCGATGTTGTACTTATGGTACGTGTGTTGAAACGCATTCAAAATAGGATTAAGACTTATCTTGTTGAAAAGTGCAGTTTCCAAATCGGCTTCAAATTGTACAAACAAATCGTTTTTTGGATAATCGTGAAACGAATCTACAATTTCGTCCGCCAAACGAACAAAGCCATAAATGTTGTAAATATCTTGGCGAATACTGTTGGACAACATTTTGGTAGCCATAGAAAAAGACGTGCTGTATGTTTGGGTGACTATCCTACTGCAGTCCTTTGATACGTTGTCAAAAATAGATTTCATAAACTCAAACTTTTAATCCCGTAGCATATGTCGTATTAGAGAACTTCTTGAATAAGCTCTGAAGTTAGTTTTCCGGAGATGAGGGATGGTGGCACGCCTGGCCCAGGGACCGTCAATTGTCCTGTAAAGAATAAATGTTTTACTTTTTTACTCTTCAGTTTCGGTCTCAGGAAAGCCGTTTGCAAAAGCGTATTGGCCATTCCATAGGCATTTCCTTTGTACGAATTATAGTCTTTTACAAAGTCATTCACACAAAAAGACTCCTTAAAGATAATATTTTTTTTGACACTTTGTTGAGTAAGGTTCTCAAATCGGATCATAATTTTTTCAAAATATGCCTCGCGCAACGCTTCAGTGTCCTCCAAACCAGGGGCCAATGGAATGAGAAATATTCCAGCTTCTTTACCTTTTGGAGCGCAAGAATCGTCCGTTATACTGGGGAAACTGGCATAAAAAAGCGGCTGTTCAGGCCAAGCGGGATGATCGTAAATTGCCTCCGCATGGGTGTCAAAATCCACATCAAAAAATAAGGTATGATGGTCTACATGTTGAAGTTTTTTGTCAAATCCTACATAAAAAAGCAATGATGAGGGTGCAAACGTTTTTTTATCCCAATAGTTCTCCGAGTACTGTCGGTAGGGTTTATCTAAAAGTGTCTCGGTATGGTGATAATCGGCACCGCTAAGAACCAAATCACAGGGCTTGTTTTCGCCATTTACCACCAGTCCTTTGGCTGTTCCATTTTCAACCGTAATGGAGTCTACGTTAGCATTAGTTTCAACATTTACGCCCAACGATTTGGCTAATGCTTCCATGGCCAAAATAACCTGATACATCCCCTTTTTGGGGTGGAAGGTGCCAAGTCCAAAATCGGCATAATTCATAAAGTTGTAAAACGATGGGGTGTCGCTGGGCTTCGCCCCTAAAAACAACACGGGGAATTCCAAAATTTGGGCCAAACGATTGTTGTTGAATCGTTTTCTAACATCTCGTTTGATGGTGCTAAAAAACTGGTTGAGTTTTAAAATTGTTTTCGGTGTGACCAACTCCAAAGGCGAAACTCCAGGGTTGTACACCAAATCTTTTATTGCAATATCGTAGTTGCTTTTGGCTTCGCTTATAAATTCCATAAGTGCTTTTGAACTTCCGGGCTCTTCTCGTTCAAAAGCTGCATAGATTTTGTCTAAGCTGTCCTCGATGGTAATGGCATCCCGTTGTCCAAAATAGACGCTATACGCTGGGCTCAGTTTTTCGAGAGTGTAATAGTCTGTTGGTTGTTTATCGAAATCGCCAAAAAAACGCTCAAATACGTCTGGCATCCAATACCAAGTCGGTCCAATATCAAAAGTAAATCCTTCTTTTTTAAGTTGTCTGGCACGTCCCCCAATGGTCGCGTTTTTTTCAAAAACAGTTACCTCGTACCCGGCCTTGGCCAAATAACATGAGGCGGCTAGAGATGAAAACCCAGATCCTATGATGTGTATAGTTTTACTCATTTGTCCACTAAATTAGTGAAAAGACTATACAGAGCACGGGTTCGTTTAAACTTTTACAAATCTTTAACTAAATCCTCAATGACGCTGTAGAGTTTTATGCGTTTTGGGATGCTTTTTAAAGCCACACTTTTGGTTTTGTGTCCGATAAATTTAGCCGAGTTATTTGATTTTTTTAAAAAACGTTTTGAAAATTTCTTAAGATATTTCTCTACGTCAGAGTCGCTGGGATTTACGGTAAAATACGATATGTAAGTGATGTCATCGTACAAATCGTTAATGTATTGAATGCTATCCATCGGGATATTTTCTCCCAAAAATATGCTGTGATATCCGGCATTTAACACCTCAAAATTTAAGAACAACAAGCCCAAATCGTGGGTTTCATTTTTTGGTAAAAACAAGACAAAAGTCTTTTGGCTTGGTTTTGGATTTAAACTCTGGAGGCGTTCGATTTGCACCAAAATTTTTCGTCTAATGTGCATGGTCAAAAAATGCTCGTGCGAGGAGGAAATGGCGTTGGTTTGCCACAGCATCCCTAGATCGCAAAGAAGAGGAAGGAACACATCGTAAAAAATTTGACGAAAGGTTTTCTCCTCCAATAAGTTGTTGTAGGTGTTGTAAAACAACGTTTGGTCAAAATTTAACATGGAAAGTTTAAATGCGTTTATGGCTTGACTTTCACTTTTACCCATAAAGGCCAATTCTCGAGTTTTAGGGGCCAATTCGGACGGATCAAGTGCCGCAATTTTGGAAATTTTAAACCCGTTGCTGTTCAAAAAACTAATATTAAGTAATTTTTTGAGGTTATCTAGATCGTAATGTCTGATGTTTGTGGTGGTTCGTTTGGGCGATAGAAGGTTGTATCGTTTTTCCCAAATTCGAATGGTATGTGCTTTGATACCTGATAGGTTTTCTAAGTCTTTAATACTAAAGACGGCTTCAGTTGTGTTCATGATTTTTAAGATTTGGTTTGACTAAATTACCAAAAAAAATCGGTTCACCACTAAAAAATCATGAAAATGTGTGCGCACGAGAAGACTCGAACTTCCACGGGAAAAACTCCCACTAGCCCCTCAAGCTAGCGCGTCTACCAATTCCGCCACGTGCGCGATTGATCATTGTAGAAAAAAAAAGTTAAGACCAACGCTTAACTTTCTTGTGACTTGGCTGGGGCTCGAACCCAGGACCCTCTCCTTAAAAGGGAGATGCTCTACCAACTGAGCTACCAAGTCGTTTGGTAGGCTATATTGCGGCTGCAAAGATAAAGGGTTTAATTAATATTACAATCCTTTTTAATAATATTTTTTGTTTTTTTGTGATATTAAATTCTTTTGTTACAATTATGATTATTGCACTGTTGGGATACATGGGTTCTGGAAAATCGACCGTAGGGAAGGCCTTGGCTCGATACCTTGATTTTCAGTTTGTGGATTTAGACGATTATATAGAGCAACAGGGAAATCAATCCATCAGCGAATTATTTAAAAATAAAGGGGAAATTAAATTTAGAGCAATCGAGAGATCGGCTGTTGAAACTCTTTGCAGATCCTCTAATGCTATGGTTTTGGCACTGGGTGGGGGTACCCCTTGCTATGGCGATACGATGACTTTTTTGGTGAACCACCCTAATGTATTTACCATTTACCTGAAAACATCCATCCAATCCTTACACAACCGGCTGAGTACAGAACAATCCAAACGCCCATTAATTGCACACCTTCCAAAAGATCAATTGACAGAATTTATTGCAAAGCATGTTTTTGAACGGTCCAAGTTTTACAACCGAGCCCAGCTTATTGTCAATACAGAACATAAAACGATCGACGGGCTTATTTCTGAAATTTCGGAGGAGTTAAATTAAAACAACTTTAGAATCCTCTGAATCAAAGCTAACTTCGATGTGTTCGTTTAGCGATGTGGAAAGTGAAATGCCTTTAAAATCGGCCTTGACAGGATATTTTTTGTGGTTACGATTAACCAGCACAGCTGTTTTAAATTGCTCCAAAGGGACCTCCAAAAAGTGTTTCACTCCATAAATTAGAGTGGTGCCAGAGTGCAACACATCATCAATAAGAACCAACGATTTATTGCTGTAATCCTCAGGCTTTAGCGAAGTTGTTACAGCTTCGGAAGGATTTTTTTTATGAATCGTAACGGCACACAATACGGTGTTAATTTCTGATATTTGATCCAATTGTTCCTTAATTTTTTCAGCCAAAATAAATCCGTTATTTTGGATGCCTGCAAGAACAACCTCGTCACGATGGGCATTAGACTCGTAGATTTGATAAGCGATTCGCCGAATTTTGTGATTGATTTCTTGATGATTTAGAATACAATTTTGAGACAATGCCATGGCGAATTTTTTTTCAAATATACTAAAGTGCTGCTTTGTTTCGGATTAATGATCGTCAAAATTTAGATAATCCGAGAGATCTCTTCGGTCCTTTTTGGTGGGGCGACCTTCCCCTTTTTTTCTATAATAGTCTTTGGAATAGTGCAATAAATCTTGAGCTTCAAACTCCGATTTCGGGGTGGTATCTACCCTGTAAATATCCACCATCTTGGCACCAACACGGCTCTTGGGAAGGTCCAAAATGGTGAGTTGGTGGTTAACCTGACGGATTCGAACCGTTAATTTCTCCGAGGGATAAACCTCGCGGCTGGGTTTTACAATTTGATCCTTGATTTTGACCTGTCCTTTTTTGCAGGCTGTAGTCGCGATAGACCTCGTTTTGAAGTAACGGACACACCATAAAAATTTATCAACTCTCATAAATTTTTTAAAACTCAATTTTGTATTCCACAAAAATACTATAATATTGTATCTTGCAGCTCCAAAAGTAATATTATGAGAATTAATCTTAACACTTCCATTGTTTTTTTGTTTGTTTTACTTGTGGTCACCTGCAGCAAAGATGACGATGAAACCACTGCCACACCCCCCAGGGATCGTGCCGAACAACAAGCCAGTGATTTGGATACCCTTCAAAATTATTTCAATACTCATTATTACAATTCTGGTGCTTTGGCAAATTTGCCAACCTATCCAACGATAAACGATATTGAGATTTCCAAATTAGAGGAAGGTCAAACACTCCCAGAAAATACCACGTTATTGGCCGATGCAGTTCAAGAAAAAACCACAGTTTACAAAGATGTTGATTATAAATATTATCTTCTTAAATTGAAAGAAGGTCAAGGCGATCAGCCCCATTTTACAGATCAAGTTCGTGTCAATTACGAAGGTTCTCTGATGAATGGCAACAATTTTGACAGTTCCGTTAATCCCGTTGATGTTGATTTAGTTTCTTCCATTTCAGGGTGGAGTAGGGTAATGCCTCAGTTCAGGACAGCAAGTGGCTACACCACTAATAACAACGGTACAGTAACTTTTGAAAATTACGGCCTTGGGGTCATGTTTTTGCCCTCTGGGTTATCGTATTTTAATAACTCTGCCACTGGCATTCCCTCCTATTCTTGTTTAGTCTTTAAGTTTGAATTACATCAGTATCAAGTTATGGATCACGACAACGATTTCATTCCAAGTTATATGGAAGATCGTAACAACAACATGGACGTTTCGGACGATAACACGGATGATGATCGATTCAGTAACTTTGCCGACACCGATGATGACGGTGACGGCTATAAAACCTTTAGAGAAATCACCTACATCACATATTCACAACCCACCCGCGAAGCTTTGGAAATAGAACTTCAGGGGTTATCTCCAGCAGCCAATCAATTTATCACTGCCATTGAGATGGAAGAAGACGGAAGTTTTTCTGCCAAATTGGTCACCTTGGAGGATACTAATGGTAATGGAATCCCCAACTATTTGGATTCCGACGATGCACAAACTCTAAACTAAATTTGGGATCCGTAATACCATCAACTAAAACTATCCTTTTCGCTGAATTGCTTTGAGGGCCTTTTCAACGATGGTAATACTGTTTAATCCGTATTTAGCCATCAGTTGTGCAGGTGTTCCTGATTCGCCAAAAGTGTCGTTGGTGGCAACAAACTCCTGAGGAACAGGTCGGTTTGAAGTTAAAACTCTAGCGATGCTTTCTCCCAATCCACCAAAATAGTTGTGTTCCTCAGCAGAAACGACACAGCCCGTTTTAGCTGTCGATTTTAGCAATGCTTTGTCGTCTAACGGTTTAATGGTGTGAAAATTAATAACTTCCGCAGAAATTCCTTTGTCGTGGAGAATTTTGGAGGCCTCAAGTGCTTCCCAAACCAAATGGCCGGTAGCAGCGATGGTTACATCATAACCTTCGGTCATTTTTAGTGCTTTACCAATTTCAAAGGGTTGATTTTCTGGAGTAAAAACCGGAACTTTTGGCCGTCCGAAACGCAAGTATACGGGCCCTTTATAGTCTGCTATCGCTAAAGTTGCTGCTTTGGTTTGGTTGAAATCGCAAGGGTTAATGACAACCATGCCCGGTAGCATTTTCATCAGGCCGATATCTTCTAAAATTTGATGCGTAGCACCGTCTTCTCCAAGAGTAAGTCCTGCGTGAGAGGCGCAAATTTTGACGTTTTTACCGGAGTAAACAATGGATTGTCGAATTTGATCGTAAACCCGTCCAGTAGAAAAATTAGCAAAAGTCCCTGTAAATGGAATCTTACCACCAATGGTTAGCCCTGCGGCTATTCCCATCATGTTGGCTTCGGCAATACCTACCTGAAAAAAGCGGTCTGGATTCTCTTGTTCAAAATCATTCATTTTTAGAGAACCGGTAAGGTCGGCGCAAAGCGCCACAACATTTGGGTTGGTTCGGCCCAGCTCAGTGAGGCCGGCTCCAAAACCACTTCGCGTATCTTTTGTTTCGGTGTAGCTGTATGTTTTCATTGTTTAGAAGGGTTTTGATTAGTAGTCACCAAGAGTTTCTGGATTTTGAGCTAATGCGGTTTTAAGCTGTTCATCGTTGGGGGCTTTTCCATGCCAGGCATGGGTGTGCATCATAAAATCGACCCCGTTGCCCATCATGGTTTTTAGCAAAACACAAACGGGTTTTCCTTGTCCTGTTGCTTTTTTGGCGTCTGCCATGCCTTGGAGGATAGATTCAATGTTGTTGCCCTGTTCTATTTCAATGACGGTCCAATCGAAGGCTTCAAATTTGGCTTTCATGTCACCCATGCTTAAAACATCATCGGTGGATCCGTCAATTTGTTTTCCGTTTAAATCAACCGTAGCAATAATATTATCTATTCCTTTGGCCGAGGCGTACATGATGGCTTCCCAATTTTGCCCTTCTTGAAGTTCGCCATCACCATGAAGACTGTATATAAGGTTTGGATCGTTATTCAATTTTTTTGAAAGCGCAGCTCCAATGGCCACAGAAAGCCCTTGACCTAAAGAACCCGATGCGATTCTGATGCCTGGAAGACCTTCGTGGGTGGTTGGGTGCCCTTGCAATCTTGAGTTGAGCAATCGGAACGTGTTTAACTCTTCGACTGGGAAGTATCCGCTTCGGGCCAACACACTATAGATGACTGGTGAGATGTGTCCGTTGGAAAGGAAAAATAAGTCTTCGCCATGGCCATCCATTTCAAAATTAGTGTTCCGTTTCATGATTTTTGAATAGAGTGCGACTAAAAATTCTGCGCATCCTAACGAACCACCAGGATGACCCGAATTGACTTTGTGAACCATACGCAAAATGTCGCGCCTAACTTGAATGGTTAGGTCATTAAGATCTTTATTTGACATTTAAAAGCATTAAAAATTTTATCCAAAATTAAAGTTAATTTTGAGGATTCAAAGCGCTTTGTGATACAAATTATGACAAGTAACTAACAACTTATCAAACATTTACTTTTAAGTCTTTCAAGCCCACAATGTTTTTGTACTTTTGTGCTTAAAATCAGGATATTTAACAGTGTTATATTTTAGACTAAACGAATACAAGGTGATGTTTTACAGGTTGTTTTTGGCCTATGTTTTCTATGTTGTAGCGCGTTTGTTGTTCGTGGTTTATAACTTTTCCATACTGGAAATTAGTTCTGTTTGGGAGTTGATTAAATTGTGTTACCACGGACTTATTTTTGATACTGCCGCGATTTTTTATCTCAACAGTTTGTTTGTTTTGTGCTCAATGCTTCCCTTAGGAGTTAATACCAATGCGGGGTATCAGAAGTTTTTGTTTTATGTGTATTTTGGGTTTAATCTTTTGGGGTATGCCACCAATTTTATCGATTTTGGGTACTACAAATTCATTTACAATCGAACCACCATATCGGAGTGGGATGTGGTCAAAAATGAATCCAATCTTTGGCAAATGGTTTTTAGATTTTCCTACAGTTATTGGCACATTTTTGTTTTGTTTTTTGGCTTGGCTTGGCTGTGGATTTTTCTCTACAAAAAAATAAAAATCAAACCTGAAAAATATCAAAAAAATAAACTGCTTTACGTTACCACATCAGTGGTTTGTTTTTTAATCGTTGCAGCGCTTATGGTGGGGGGTATTCGAGGTGGCGATTTTAAAAAAAGCACACGCCCCATAAACCTGGTTGATGCCAACCGCTATGTGACGAACATCCATCATGCTGATGTGATTCTCAACACTCCATTTGCCATCATAAGAACCATTAACAAAAATAATTTTAAAGCGTTAAATTTCAACATTTCTGAATCAGAAATTGAACAATTATTGTCACCAATTAAATCCTACCCACCTCAAAGCAAATCCAAACCCAATGTGGTTTTATTCATCACAGAAAGTTATGGCCGTGAGTATTTAGGGGCATTTAACAAACACAGCAACATCCCTGATTATCAGAGTTTTACCCCTTTTTTAGATTCATTAGCAAACCACAGTCTGATTTTTTCCAATGCCTTTGCAAACGGTCGAAAATCGATTCATGGGATGTCCTCCGTACTGGCTGGGATTCCATCGTTTACCGATGCTTACACCTCCTCGCCCTATGCTAAACAACCCGTGGAATCTTTGGTTTCCACCTTAAAATCCGCGGGCTACGACACCTCATTTTTTCACGGTGCACCCAACGGATCCATGGGTTTTTTGGGCTTTTCAAATATTCTTGGATTTGATCATTATTACGGAAAAACGGAATTTAATGATGACAGTCAATTTGACGGATTTTGGGGCATTTGGGACGAACCATTTTTTCAATTTATGAAAACAACCTTGGACCAAAAACAGACCCCATTTATGGCTACAATTTTTACGGTATCCTCTCACGAACCCTATGTCGTCCCAAACCAGTACAAAGACCTGTTTCCGAAGGGTTACTTGCCCATGCACAAATGTGTGGGGTATACTGATTTTGCGTTTAGAAGATTCTTTGAAGCCGCCAAAAAAGAGCCCTGGTTTAACAACACCATATTTGTCATCACGGCAGATCATGGAAATCAAATTTATTACGATGAATATAAAAAGGCGGTAAATCGATTTGCAGTTCCCATTTTATTTTATGACCCTAATGGAAAATATGTTGGAGAAAATCGCGATTTGGCGCAACAAATTGACATTTATCCAACGATACTTCAAATGGTGGGATACGACAAACCTTTCCGAAGTTGGGGGCGCAGTCTGGTGGATGAAACCTCAAACAGTTTAAGTCCACTTCCGCAGCCAGAAACACCCTTTGTGATGAATCATGATGGCGTTTTTTACCGCTTCAGCAAAGGAAATTATATTTGTATCTTTGATGGAGAGAAAGCCATTGGATTTTATGCCATTGACGATTTGTCTCTGAGAACCAATCTTATAACCAACAAAAACAAGGAAATGGAAGCTTTGGAAAATCACTGTAAAGCTTTTGTCCAACATTATTTTGATTCCATAATAAATAAAACTTTAATGCCATGAAAAAAAAGGCCCTCTTTGTACTCTTCAGCGCAGCGGTAATAACGGGTGGTCAGTATGTTTACAGCAAACATATCAATCACAATTTTAAAGAAATTTCGCCCAACAAGGTTTACAAATCAGGAGTAATTCCTCCCGACCAAATTGCAGATTTTGTAGAAGATTATAATCTTAAAAGTATTATTGATTTACGATTTCCAGGGACTGAAGATTTGATCAATAACCCAGAGATTCCTGAAGAGTTGTTGGCCGAGAAAGCGGCCGTGGAACGCATCGACGGCGTTCGATACATTAATTTGGGAACCGATCAAGTTCCAACTCTAGAAACGGTGGATCAATTTTTAGACATTATGGACGACAAAAGCAACTACCCAGTTCTCATTCACTGCCACCACGGCGAGGGCCGAGCGCCTTTGTTTTCTGCCCTTTACCGAATAGAATATGAGGATTGGAGCAATGAGGATGCTCGGGCTAAAACACGTCTGCTGCTCAAGGGGAGTTCCTTTGATGATGGTGCTCCTAAAGGCGATTTTTTAATGAATTACAAACCCCGACGTCAAAATCAATAATCGGTTTTTAGTTTGAAATTTGAACTTTTAAAAACAGACCAAAATACCAAAGCACGTGCTGGGACCATAACAACCGATCACGGCGCCATTCAAACCCCTATTTTTATGCCTGTTGGCACAGTTGGAACTGTAAAGGGCGTACACCAGCGTGAACTTAAAAATGACATAAACCCCGATATCATTTTAGGAAATACCTATCATTTGTATCTCCGACCCCAAATGGAAATTTTACAACAAGCCGGAGGATTGCACAAATTCATGAACTGGGATCGAAATATTTTAACCGATTCGGGAGGATATCAGGTTTATTCCCTATCGGCCAATCGAAAAATTAAAGAAGAAGGCGTCAAATTCCGAAGCCATATTGATGGCAGTTATCATGTATTTACACCAGAAAATGTGATGGAAATTCAACGTACCATAGGTGCGGACATTATTATGGCCTTTGACGAATGCACGCCTTATCCCTGTGATTATAATTATGCCAAACGCTCCATGCACATGACCCACCGATGGCTGGAACGCTGCATCAGTCATCTTGAAAAATTACCGCTCAAGTACGGCTACAGTCAAGCTTTTTTTCCAATTGTTCAGGGCAGTACCTATAAAGATTTGAGACAACAATCGGCAGAATATATTGCCAATACCAATGCCGTAGGAAATGCAATTGGGGGGCTTTCTGTTGGAGAACCCGCCGAAGAAATGTATGCCATGACCGATGTTGTATGTGCTATTCTTCCAGAAGAAAAGCCCCGCTATTTGATGGGTGTGGGGACACCCATAAATATCTTAGAAAATATTGCTCTGGGGATTGATATGTTCGATTGCGTGATGCCGACCAGAAATGCTCGAAATGGAATGTTGTTTACCGCACACGGAACCATAAATATCAAAAATAAAAAATGGGCCGATGACTTTTCAGCTATCGACGACATGGGTATTACTTGGGTTGATACAGAATATTCTAAAGCGTACCTTCGGCACTTATTTACGGTTAATGAGTTGCTGGGCAAACAAATTGCAACCATACACAATCTTGGGTTTTATCTGTGGTTGGTTCGTGAAGCCAGAAAACGTATCTTGGCAGGAGACTTTGAACCTTGGAAAACCAAAATGGTTAAACAAATGGACAAGCGGTTATAGCATATGAAAATTTTAGATTGGTATATCTTAAAACGCTACTTGTTAACATTTTTTTTAATGTTACTGCTTTTTATTCCCATAGGGATCACAGTCAATCTTGCCGAAAAAATTGACCGTATCCTTGAAAATAAAGTACCGTTTGAGGAAGTTTTGGCCTATTATTTTGATTTTACAATTTACTTTGCCAACCTTCTGTTCCCTTTATTTTTGTTTTTATCGGTCATCTGGTTTACATCCAAGTTGGCCAACAACACCGAAGTGGTTGCCTTTTTGAGTTCAGGGGTGTCATTTTTTAGATTTTTGAGACCCTATTTCATAGGGGCCACCATCATCGCAACCATGGCCTTGTTTTTAGGAATGTATTGGGCACCCAAAGCCAGTAAGGGATTCAACGAATTTTCATACAAATATTTGAACAATAAAAAAGTCGCTGAAACGCAATTCATTCATCAACAAATCAATGATAAAGAATACATTTATGTCAGCAATTTTGACATGAAATCCATGCGTGGAAATAACTTTACTTTGGAGCATTTTGAAGGCAATAAATTAACCTATAAAATTCACGCCAACGTGATTCGATTTATAGAAAAAGACAGCGTCTATCGGTTATCAAATTATTACCTTCGGAAGATTGGTCAAACCAACGATTCTTTAATTTTCAAGCGTCGTGTCGATACACTTTTGGGATTCGATTTGAAGGACTTAACCCCGCCGGTTTATGTTGCAGAGACACTGACAGTCAATGAGTTATCGGATTTTATAGAACGAGAAGAAGCACGTGGGTCTTCAAACATTAACCGCTATAAAGTTGTGCAATATAAAAAGTGGAGTTTACCTGTATCGGTATTTATTCTGACCGTCATTGCTGTGGCAGTTTCTTCCGTGAAACGCCGTGGTGGAATGGGTGTAAATTTAGCATTTGGAATTGTTATCGCCATGATTTACGTATTCTTTGATAAAGTCTTTGGGGTGATGGCCGCTCAATCCGATTTTTCACCTTTAGTAGCCGTTTGGTTTCCAAATTTTGTATTTGGAATTTTAGCACTTTATCTTCTGTATAATGCCAAGCGCTAAGTTCAAAAACCAACTGCACTTGCACTTGCTGGTTTTCATTGCTGGATTTACGGCAATTTTGGGCGAGTTGATCAGTTTAGAAGCCACACCTTTGGTATGGTATCGTATGGTTATGGCCAGTTTTTTAATGTATCTTTTTATTGTTTTTAAAAAAATTAAACTAAAGGTTTCAAAATCAGATTTAATTAAGTTTTTTACAGCGGGCATCCTCATTGCACTCCATTGGATTACATTTTTTGCATCCATCAAAGCAGCCAATATTTCCATAGCTTTAGCCATGTTTTCAACAGGAGCTTTTTTCGCTTCTTTGATAGAACCCATATTCTTTAAACGAAAAATTATACCCTACGAAATTATTTTTGGACTTCTGGTTATTGTGGGTGTTTTCATTGTAGTTCAAACCGAACTTAGATTTCTATCCGGCATAGTATTGGGGATTACATCAGCCCTTTTTTCAACCCTATTTGCGGTTTTAAATGGAACTTTTGTAGAGCGTCATAACGCGACCGTAATTTCATTCTACGAATTTATTGGCGGCGTGCTGTGCATGTCGTTGTTTTTGACCTTTTCAGACCATGGCTTTAGTTCATCTTTTTTTGAAATTTCTCTTTCAGATTTGTTCTATTTAGCCATTTTAGCCAGTGTGTGCACTGCTTATGCATTTATCGCCTCTGTTCATGTAATGCGGTACATTTCTCCTTACTCCGTGGTATTGACCTATAATTTGGAACCGATTTACGGCATTGTTTTGGCGGTACTCATTTTTCCAGAATCTGAAGTTATGGACTACCCGTTCTACTGTGGCGCAGCCCTGATTATCGTTACGGTCCTAATGAATGCCATCTTAAAACACCGAACGCAAAATTTAGCCCATAACAATACCAACAAAACATAAAGTTCATATATTTGCACTCTAACCAGCCAATAACAATTTTTTTATGGAATATTTAGATTTTGAATTACCCATTAAAGAACTAGAAGAACAACTCCAAAAATGCCAAATCATTGGGCAAGAAAGCGAAGTGGATGTTACTGATACTTGCGACCAAATCAAAACCAAACTAGAATCCACCAAGAAAGAAATTTATAAAAATTTAACCCCATGGCAGCGCGTTCAACTCTCGCGTCATCCAGACCGCCCTTACACTTTAGATTACATTAATGCTATATTTAAGGATTCGTTTTTAGAACTTCACGGCGATCGAAATTTTAAAGATGACAAAGCCATGATTGGAGGATTGGGAAAAATTGGTGATCAAAGTTTTATGTTTATTGGTCAACAAAAAGGACACAATACCAAAATGCGTCAGTACCGAAATTTTGGCATGGCCAACCCCGAGGGGTACAGAAAAGCATTGCGCCTGATGAAGTCTGCAGAAAAATTTGGAATTCCAGTGGTGACCTTAGTGGACACCCCAGGGGCCTATCCCGGATTGGAAGCTGAAGAGCGTGGCCAAGGCGAAGCCATCGCCAGAAATATTTTAGAAATGACCCGTCTAAAAGTTCCCATCATCACCGTTATTATTGGCGAAGGCGCTTCTGGTGGTGCCCTAGGTATCGGGGTTGGAGATAAAGTTTTGATGCTCGAAAACACATGGTATTCCGTCATTTCTCCCGAGTCCTGTTCCTCCATTTTATGGCGCAGTTGGGAGTATAAAGAACAAGCCGCTGATGCTCTCAAACTAACCGCCAAAGACATGAAGCGTATGAAGTTGGTCGATGAAATTATTAAGGAACCCTTAGGTGGCGCTCATAAAAATCCCGCCAAAACCTTTGAGGCCGTAGAAACTGCGATCTTAAAATCTTTTGATGCATTGAAAAACTTGCCCCCAAAAGATTTAGTGCAGCAAAGAATGGATAAATACGCCAATATGGGCGTTTACAAAGATTAGCCCAACACGATCTATTTTACATTTTTTAAACCAAGCCAAAAGCTTGGTTTTTTTACTTTATCAACAAAAATTTTCACTTATCAACAAATACAATGTTAAATTTTAACCACCCTGTTGTGGCTTAGGACATCTAATTTTTATGTACATTCGTAGCAAATGAAACAACCCGAAGCATATAAAGGAATTCAAAGCGACCGATCCAACGTTATCAGTCTTGAGAAAGGTAAAATCCCACCACAAGCTATTGATTTAGAGGAAGTTGTGTTGGGTGCCATGATGATTGATAAAAAAGGAGTCGACGAAGTAATCGATATTCTAAGTATCGAATCTTTTTATAAAGAAGCCCATCAATTTATTTTTGAAGCCATTCTTCAATTGTTTGAAGGCAGTCAACCCATCGACTTATTAACCGTTTCTGCTCAACTTCGAAAAAACCAAAAATTGGACAGTGTGGGTGGCGATTTTTATCTGATTGGATTAACTCAAAAAGTGTCCTCATCGGCTCACATTGAGTTTCATGCCCGCATCATTTTACAGAAATTCATACAGCGCAGCTTAATCAAAATTTCAAATGAAATTATTGAAGATTCTTTCGATGAAACCAAAGATGTTTTCGATCTGCTGGATAAAGCAGAATCCAAACTGTACGACGTTACTCAGGGAAACATAAAAAAATCGACAGAAACCGCACAGGATTTGGTTTTTCAGGCCAAGAAAAAAATTGAAGAAATTTCAAATAAAGAAGGACTGAGCGGTATTCCATCGGGTTTTGATAAGGTCGATCAGTTGACCTCAGGATGGCAAGAAAGCGATTTGATTATTGTGGCCGCACGACCCGGTATGGGTAAAACAGCCCTCACTTTATCGATGGCTCGAAACATTGCCGTGAATCAAAATATTCCTGTGGCCTTCTTTTCATTAGAAATGTCCTCCGTACAATTAATTACACGTTTGATTTCATCTGAAACAGGGTTGAGCTCAGAAAAACTTCGAACCGGAAAACTTGAAAAACACGAGTGGGAACAGCTCAACGTGAAAGTAAAATCTTTAGAAAAAGCCCCGCTTTACATCGACGATACCCCTTCGTTATCCATTTTTGATTTACGCGCCAAAGCCCGACGATTGGCCTCTCAAAATGGAATTAAGCTAATTATTGTCGATTATTTGCAACTAATGACTGCAGGGAGCAGTCAAAAAACTGGAAATCGAGAGCAAGAAATTTCGATGATTTCTCGAAATTTAAAAGCGCTTGCCAAAGAACTGAGCGTTCCAGTGATCGCCTTATCTCAATTGTCCAGAGCCGTGGAAACCCGAGGCGGAAGCAAACGCCCCCTACTTTCCGATTTGAGAGAATCTGGTGCAATTGAACAAGATGCCGATATCGTTTCATTTATCTATAGACCCGAGTATTACAAGATAGAGGAGTGGGACGACGAAGAGCATACCCCATGTGAGGGTCAGGCAGAATTCATTATCGCCAAACACCGTAATGGTGGCTTGGACAATATTCGTCTGAAATTTATTGGTCACCTTGGTAAATTCGATAATTTGGACACCTTTGATTCACCTTTTGATGCAGAATTCCATTCCAAAATGAACGCGGCTGCCAACGACGACACCTTTTCTGATGACAACATTCAGATTGACCCCAACGACGCTTTTGGACCGCCCGAGGATGACACGCCCTACTAATGTTTCGACTTGATGTTATGCGTATTCGATGTTTAGTTTTAGCCCTTTTTCTGGTAGCTTCAACCAAAGCGTTTGCCGATTACATCCTTATTCCTATGGATGCCGATTCTCAAACCAATCACCTCAAAGCTTACGGGATTACTTATTGGGTTCTTAACCAAAATCAAAATGTAAAATGGTTGTTGAATTACCGCGGTGGTTCATTTCTGTTGCCTTACAGTGAAACAATCGCCAAAGAATGCCTCATTAGGAGTGTGTCTTACAACGTTCTAACAGATGCGGATGCCGTTTCGGTTTTAGAAACTATTAAAAGTCCAAGTCAAAACATGGACGCCGTTCTTTTGGAAAAAGCCCCAAAAATCGCCGTGTATTCGCCAAGTGGAAAACAACCCTGGGACGATGCCGTTACTTTGGTATTGACTTATGCCGAAATTCCATACGACATCATTTACGACACTGAAGTTCTAAACGACGCGCTTTTGTTGTACGACTGGTTACACCTTCATCATGAGGATTTTACGGGTCAATATGGGAAATTTTACAGAGCGTACCGAAATGCTGCTTGGTACATCGAGCAGCAAGAAGAGGCCGAGGCCCTGGCCGCTGATTTGGGCTTTCAAAAGGTATCTAAAGAAAAATTAGCGGTAGCCCAAAAGATTAAAGATTACGTTTTGGGAGGGGGGTTTATGTTTGCCATGTGCAGTGCCACCGATAGTTTTGACATTGCACTTTCTGCTCAACATTTGGACATTTGCGAGCCCATGTTTGATGGCGATGGCACCACGCCAAATTATCAAGCGCAATTGGATTTTTCCAAAACCTTTGCGTTTAAAGATTTTATTATTGAACGAGACCCCAACGTCTATGAATTTTCGACCATAGATCAAACCAATACGCGTCAAGTACCCAAAGAATCCGACTATTTTACTTTGATGGATTATTCGGCAAAGTGGGACCCCATTCCCACCATGCTTAATCAAAATCATACCGCTTTGGTCAAAGGATTTATGGGGCAAACGACCGCTTATACGCGTTCGCAAATCAAATCCAATGTGTTGATTTTGGGCGAAAATAAAATCAATGGCGAAGCCCGATATATTCATGGCATTAAAGGGAAAGGATTTTTTACATTTTATGGCGGCCACGACCCCGAGGATTATACCCATAGAGTAGGAGATCCAAAAACAGAATTGGAGCTTCATCCCACCTCGCCGGGCTATCGTCTCATTCTCAATAACGTCCTATTTCCTGCGGCCAAAAAGAAGAAAAGAAAAACCTAAGAGCGAAATATATCTCAATTTTTTTCTATTTTTGTGTTATAATTTACCCCAAATCATGATGCAAAATAACACCTCTTATCAAAGAAAAATCAAACCCCAAATCCGTATTGTTCAAGCCAATAACCACTTTAAGGTTATCCTAATTTCACTTAAACCTGGTGCCGTTTTAGAAAAGCACGTAGCTCCAGAGAGAGCAAAAATTTTTGTTGTAAAAGGAACCATTGAATACCGTTCGCTCAGACAAAAAAAGCAAATTAAGCATTTGGAAGAATATAATATTCCGATGGATGAAGTTCATCAAGTTGCTGCAAACGAACCGGCCGAGTTTTTATTAATACTGGGTTAAACCAAAAATTATGAAACACGATATTTCCTCACCAGAAGATGTAAAAACCTTGGTGGATGCGTTTTACCACGGTGTTAAATCTGATCCTGTTATTGGTTATATATTTAACGACGTGGCTCAAATTAATTGGGCGGATCATTTGCCCAAAATGTATTCGTTTTGGGAGTTTGCTTTGTTGGGGACGGCCTCATACAAGGGTAATCCCATGATGAAACACATTGCTCTAAACGCCAAAGAGACACTGACTCAAGAGCATTTTGAACGCTGGGTGGCGTTGTGGGAAGCCACCACCGACCAATTCTTTAAAGGCGAAATTGCCAACCGTGCTAAAGAACGCGGCCAATTGATGAAAACCGTTATGTTAGTTAAAATGAACCAAATCAATCAAACATGAAATTTTTAAAAACCCTAAACCGTACCTTCCTAATTATTATCGTAGTATTCACCTCGTTGTCCTGTGCCGAATTACAAGGGGTCATAAATCAGTTTCCCCAAACGACAGAACCCAATAATACCCTTGTGGCCAGCGGCCTTCGAGAAGCTTTGAATCTGGGGATCGACAGACAAGTGCAAAAACTCACACAAAAAGATGGGTTTTTTCGAAATGAACTGGTTAAAATACTACTTCCCGAAGAACTAAGAAAAGTGGATAAAGCTTTACGAGATATCGGCCTAAGTAAAATTGCAGATGAGGGGCTAAGAGTTCTAAATCGTGCTGCTGAAGATGCCGTGAAAGAGGCTACTCCAATATTTGTATCAGCTATAAAGAATATCACTTTTGAGGATGCTAAATCCATTTTATTGGGAGGAAAGAATGCCGCCACAAACTACTTAAAACAAAATACCGAGGCCGCATTGTTTCAAAAATTCAAACCTGTTATTGAGCAATCCTTTTCCAAAGTAGGAGCTGATGTGGTCTGGGCCAACCTGACCCAACAATACAACAGACTTCCTTTTACCAAAGAAATTTCAACGGATTTAACAACCTATGTAACGGGAGAGACTCTTAAAGGGGTGTACAAAATGATTGGACTTGAGGAGCAAAATATAAGGACAAAACTCAACTCAAGAACTACCGATGTTTTGAGACGTGTTTTTGCACTACAAGATTAATTTCAATAAAAAAACCCGCTCAACGAGCGGGTTTTAAATAGCGAATAATGAGTTGATAATCAGGCGAATGCCTATTTTATTTTGGTTACAATAGCTTCAAAAGCTTTGGGGTCATTCATGGCCAAATCGGCCAAAACCTTTCGGTTGAGTTCGATGTTGTTGGCTTTAAGCTTTCCCATAAATTGTGAGTAAGACATTCCATGTTGTCTTGCGCCAGCGTTGATACGCATGATCCACAAAGCACGGAACGTTCTCTTTTTGTTTCTGCGATCTCTGTACGCATATTGCATGGCTTTGTCCACAGCATTTTTGGCTACGGTCCATACGTTTTTACGGCGTCCAAAATAGCCTTTGGCTTGTTTTAGGACTTTTTTTCTTCGGGCTCTTTTGGCCACTGAGTTTACTGATCTTGGCATAGTTGTTTTTGTTTTTGTAGTTGGCGTTCTGAACTTATTTCAGAATCTTATATTGGCCAAACTCCACGGTTAAAAATTTAATTGACCTTCAAAAAGCGTTTATTATATTTCTCTATTTTAAACGCAATTGTTGTTTGATGTTGGCCTCGTCACTCTCGTGTACCAAAGTACTGTGAGTAAGGGCCAGCTTACGTTTTTTAGACTTCTTCGTTAGAATGTGACTTTTAAACGCATGCTTTCTTTTGATTTTACCAGAGCCCGTTACTTTAAAACGTTTTTTGGCGCTGGATTTTGTCTTCATTTTTGGCATGTTCTGCTGTTTATTAAATGATTCGCTACTATTTACTTTTAATCGGCGCAATGAACATAATCATTCGCTTTCCTTCCAGTTTTGGCATTTGTTCTACCTTCCCAAGGTCTTCCAAGTCTTGCGCCAATCGAAGCAACAAAATTTGTCCTTGCTCTTTAAAAATAATAGAACGTCCTTTAAAAAATACAAAGGCCTTCAATTTGGCACCTTCTTTTAAAAACTTTTCTGCGTGTTTTTTCTTGAAGTTGTAATCGTGGTCATCTGTATTTGGTCCAAAACGTATTTCCTTAACAACTACTTTAGCCGCCTTGGATTTTAATGCTTTTTCACGTTTCTTTTGTTCGTAAAGAAACTTTTTATAGTCCATAACTTTACAGACTGGAGGCACGGCATTGGGTGAAATCTCTACCAAATCCAGCCCCTGATCGTTTGCGATGCTGAGGGCCTGAGACCGCTTGTAAATTCCAATCTCGACATTGTCACCAACAAGGCGCATCTCCTCGGCAGTGATTTTACCATTGATTCGATGCTTATCTTCTTTGATAACGCGTTGAGGTCTTCTACTTCTTCGTCTTCGTATTGCTATGACTTTGTGTTTATGTTAAACTTAAAATTGTTGTAATATTTTATTTATTTCAGTTTCAATAACAGTGACGAGTTCGCTAACTCGGATTTGACCTAAATCTGCTCCACCATGTTGTCGCACTGAAATTGTGTCCGTTTGTTCTTCCTGTTCACCAACAATAATCATGAAGGGGATTTTTTGAACTTCGGCATCCCGAATTTTCTTACCCATCGTTTCACTTCGATCATCAATGAGGGCGCGAATTTCGTTATTTTCTAACAAATTTAAAACTTTTTGAGCGTATTTCTCATATTTTTCACTGATGGTAAGGATGGTAACCTGCTGAGGCATTAGCCAAAGTGGGAAGTTTCCTCCAGTATGTTCCAGTAAAATAGCCACAAAACGTTCTAAACTTCCAAAGGGAGCCCGATGAATCATGACGGGTCTGTGGCTTTCGTTATCCGCAGCTTTGTAAGTGAGGTCAAAACGTTCGGGAAGGTTATAATCGACTTGTATGGTGCCCAACTGCCAACTTCGGCCCAAGGCATCTTTGACCATAAAATCCAGCTTGGGCCCATAAAATGCAGCTTCACCACTTTCAATTATATATTCAAGATCTTTATCCTTTACAGCATTAATAATGGCTTGTTCTGCCTTATCCCAATTCTCAACAGAACCGATGTATTTCTCTGGTTTTTCCAAATCACGAACAGAAACTTGTGCCGTAAAATCTTCAAATCCAAGCGAGCCGAAAACGTAAAGAACCAGGTCAATAACTTTTTTGAATTCGTCGTCCAACTGTTCTGGTGTACAAAAAATATGAGCATCATCTTGGGTAAAGCCCCGAACTCGCGTGAGTCCGTGCAATTCGCCACTTTGTTCATATCTGTAAACTGTACCAAATTCCGCATAACGCTTTGGCAATTCTTTGTAGCTAAAGGGTTTGGCGTTATAAATCTCACAATGGTGTGGACAGTTCATGGGTTTTAACAAAAACTCCTCGTCGATTTTGGGTGTTTTAATGGATTGAAAACTATCCTCGCCATATTTTTCATAGTGTCCAGAAGTGACATATAATTCTTTGTGTCCAATATGTGGCGTAACGACCATTTCGTAGCCGGCTTTTTGTTGGGCTTTTTTCAAGAAATCTTCTAATCTTGAACGCAAGGCAGTACCATTTGGCAGCCATAAAGGTAACCCTTGTCCTACTTTCTTTGAAAATGTAAACAATTCTAGTTGTTTTCCTAGCTTTCGGTGGTCGCGTTTTTTGGCCTCTTCTAAAAGTTCTAAATATTCTTTGAGTTCTTTTTGTTTAGGAAAGGAGATGCCGTACACTCGGGTGAGTTGATTGTTGTTTTCATCGCCTCGCCAGTAAGCCCCAGCCACACTCAGTATTTTGACCGCTTTAATGATTCCCGTATTTGGGATATGCCCACCTCGGCATAAATCTGTAAATGTGGAATGATCGCAAAACGTAATTTCACCGTCTGTCAGATTTTCAATTAACTCTACTTTATATTGGTTTTCTTCTTGAGAATATTTTTGAAGCGCGTCTGCTTTGGACACCGATTTCATTTTAAAATCGTGTTTTCCTCTGGCAATATCAAGCATTTTATCTTCAATGGTTTTGAAATCTTTATCTGAGATGGAACGATCGCCTAAGTCCACATCATAATAAAACCCATTGTCTATGGCTGGTCCGATGGATAGTTTAACCCCAGGGTATAATTCCTCCAGAGCTTGTGCTAAAACATGGGAAGAGGAATGCCAAAACGCTTTTTTTCCAGCATCGTCGCGCCATGTATATAATGTAAGACTTCCGTCAATATCAACAACAGTTGAGGTTTCGACTGTAACGCCATTAAATAGTGCAGAAATAACTTGGCGCGCCAGACCTTCGCTAATGTCTTTAGCCACATCCAACACAGTTAGCGGCTTTTCATAAGATCGGATACTACCGTCGGGTAAAGTGATGTTAATCATGGTACATTATATAATAGGAGGCAAATATAAGTTTATAAACCATCCAAAGCAATACTGTTGTTGTATTGTTTGTTTTTTTAAAATCTTTTTAAATATGAGAAAATATTTTTTAAATCGTTGATGGTCAATTAGTTACGCAACAGTCTTGTCGTGTTTTTGTTCTCAATATCTTAACTATTTGCTTTTTTTTGAAAAAAAATTAAAAATAATTGCAAATGGGTTGTGGGTAAACAAAAAGCATTTTATATTTGCACCCGCAATGCGCTTATGGGCGCATTTTTTTAGCGAAAAAGTTCATAAAAATCAAGGCAGTAAATTTTTTAAAAAAAATAATTTTAAAAACTTTGTGTGGTAACAAAAAGGGTTATATATTTGCACCCGCTTTGCGCCACAAGCGCCAAGATTTGAAACAACAAACGTTCATTAAACATATTGATTGACAGCGTAAGAAATAAATTGGAAACGATTTATTTCGATAGAGAATAGACCATTTTGAGTACCAAAGTCAATAACCCTTTAGTTGTATAATAGAATTAGTACATTTAGTACTTAACAATTAACGATGAAGAGTTTGATCCTGGCTCAGGATGAACGCTAGCGGCAGGCCTAACACA
>CAJXUB010000012.1 GCA_913061125.1 uncultured Flavobacteriaceae bacterium | reverse complement strand
TTAAGTCTTTTAACAAAACGGCTATTTTATATTTAATGAAAAAAAATCAGCTGTAGAATCTAACAATAACCCTTACAAGAAGATAAGACAAGAAAGAATAAACAAACGGCAATGATCAATCCAAACCACATGATAAAATACCCTAAAGCAGGGGTGTCTGAGTATCTTTCGTTTTAAATAAACGCCACTGTACTTATGCAGCTCAAAAAAAAATAATGAATTAGCGGGGTAGCTTTTTAATTAATCGTTTCATTTAATTGGAGTCGAAATTACACCGGTTAAAATTCACACGAAAACATCAAAAAGAAGGGCGAAAAATGTTCTTTTACATTCTAAGCTTTTTGATTCATTTCTTCCATAGCTTTACGCCATTCTTCCTGAAACTCACCCCAGTCTCCAGTGGCCAAAGAATAAATGAACCACGCCAGGTACAGGATGTTTATAATCAAAACAATTAATGCGATGGTTTTGGCCGTTTCCATAGCATTAAACCGTCCTTCGTAGTCGTCGGGATTCTGTTGGGCATCTTTGAGCTTGTTGTGGGCAATAAGATAGGCGGGGCCAGAAAAAATAAACCCCAGCCCACCAAAACAACAACACAATAATCCGAGGATGCTTAGGACGTAAACCCAGGTGGTATTTAGTGTTTTCTTCATAAAATAAATTGTTTAATAATAAAGTTAGTAACAATGGTGACAACCGATAATATTCCAAATATTTGAATACTTTGTTGTTGATATTTAAAAGGGTAAAATTTTGAAATTACAACAAGAAAACCAAAAATCAACATCGGATAAACCGCAGGATACATCCAAAACGCTTCTGCGAATTGACCCTTGATTAGCAGTGCCAACGACCGCTGAAAACCACAACCAAAACACTCAACACCAAACAAGGTTTTGGTTAAACAAGGAATCATATAATTTTCTAAAGTCATCGCCATTAAAATTAATAATTTTTACGAGAAAACCATAATAAAATTGTCGATTGGAAAAAATTCACCCATGATTTAAAATAGTTCGTATTTTAGTCTCCATGAAAAAACGGTTACAATACACTTGTATTCTCTTGGGATCAGGGGTGTTAATTTACAACGAAATTTCACCCAATTCCGATGTTATGTTGTCCATCATTGGGTTAACCTTACTTGTAACAGGGCTGTATCTCATATCGCGTGGAATAGGCGACCGTCCGGACTATGACCCCTACGCTGTACAATCTGAAGAGGAAGAAGAATGAGTTTTAAAATAAACGATACAGTTTCTGTGTTGGACGACGATCTTGCGGGTCGGGTAGTGGCCGTTTCAAATCAAAAGATTACCATTGAAACACCCTCGGGTTTTGAACTGACGTTTCATCCGTCAGAACTCATTAAAATTGATAATAATGTCCTTGATTCATCGTCTTTTTCTGGGGTATCCATTCAGCGAATTCTTTCTGAAAAATCATCTAAAAAACCACGAAAAACACCTACTCGAACCAAGTCTGGGGCACCACCACCCATGGAGGTCGATTTGCACATCGAGCAACTTTTGTCTTCCACGAAGGGCTTACTAAATTACGACATGCTCACTTTGCAATTGGAAACCGCCAAACGGCGGTTGGAGTTTGCCCTATCGAAACGCATCCAGCGCATTATTTTCATTCATGGCGTAGGAGAGGGGGTCCTAAAAATGGAATTGGAATATCTATTTAAACGCTATGATGGACTTAAATTTTACCCTGCAAATTTTCAAAAATACGGACATGGCGCTACCGAAGTTTACATCGAACAAAAGAAATCGTCCTAAAAATCGATTCTGGTCTCGTAATTTCCTAAATCCAATTCATCTGCCGATAACACAGAAATATCGATATTGGCCAGCTTAACAGAAACGGTCACAACACGTTCAAATTGATTGGTATTGGTTGTCTGAACGGGGTAACTTTCTGAAAAATTGGGATCCAGAAACCGTGCCGAGGGTGATCCTGTGGCAATATCATCGAATAAATTACCGTTGCCATTCGTGTCTTCATTGATCGTCAGCGTACCATCGCCATCATCATCAGTATCCAGATAATCAGGGATGCCATCGCCATCGGTATCTTGGGCATCTGACAAATCGCCATCGTTGTTAAAATCTGGTTTTTCATTTTTAGTTGGCACATTATCGCCATCATCGTCATTGTCTTTAAAATTTGGAATAGCATCGCCATCCGTGTCATCATCAAATTCTAGTGCTGTTGGAACATCATCGTTATCGTCGTCTTGATAGGTTGATGTAAAATTAACGGTTCCGCTGGTGCTTTCGTAATTTTGGGTTACCGCAATTCCGGCGGGCGGAATAACGGCACAAATAAGATCGTTTGGATCGCCATTGTAGGATCGGTAATGGAATTGAACCGAACTGCCGTTGATGGTTAAAGATTGTGTATCGCCCGACGTTTCAGGGTTAAATAGCGCTTCGGTGGAGGTAGTTTTCGGAATTAACAGCGTTAGCGATTCAAACGGATTTTCTCTAGTATCGTAAAATAAAAAGCTAGACGTAGTCGAAGCCCCCTCTACAGTTTGAATTTCACACAGTTTAAGTTCTTTGTCAAAATCCAATTGAATATCAATAACATCGCCGTCACTGCAAGCCGTGAAAAGCACAATACAGGGTAAAAATTGCAACTAAAAACGCATAATCGTGTTGTTTTCAACAAAAGTAACAGATTTGATAAAAAAAACGTATTGTTATTGTCAATTATTTAATTTGATTATTTTTGTTTAAAATGAACCTAAATGAGCCCTATATATTTAGACAACGCCGCTACCACACCCGTTCGTGCAGAGGTGGCCAATAAAATGGCTGAAATTTTAAAAACAACCTATGGTAATCCCTCATCGACCCATAGCGTTGGGCGGACTTCCAAATCCATTTTAGAACATTGCCGAAAACGGATAGCCGCCCATTTTAATGCCAAACCGTCTGAAATTGTGTTCACTTCAGGAGGAACAGAAGCCGATAATTTAGTGCTGAGATCCGCAGTTTGCGATTTAAAGGTAACACACATCATTTCGTCAAAAATAGAACACCACGCGGTTGGTCATACCATCGATGCTTTGGCGTTGGACAGAGGCATTCGTGTGAGTTATGTTCGCATTTTTGATGACGGTTCTGTTGATTTTGATCATTTAGAAGAATTATTAGCCAATTCTAAAGAAAAAACATTGGTTTCTTTGATGCATGTCAACAATGAAATTGGAACCATTTTAGATTTAAAACACACCGCCGATTTGTGTAAACAATACAACTCACTGTTTCACAGCGATGCTGTACAGTCAGTGGGGCATTTCCCCATCGATTTATCCGAAATTTCTGTTGATTTTTTAGCCGCAAGTGCCCATAAATTTCACGGACCAAAAGGGATTGGGTTTACGTTTGTACGAAGCGGTTTGGGGTTACAACCCATCATAACAGGAGGTTCTCAAGAGCGGGGTTGCCGTGCCGGTACTGAAAGTTTGCACGATATTGTAGGACTGGACGAAGCATTAGCTCTGGCTTACAATAATCTTGATGAAGAACAACAATATATCGCTAATCTAAAATCTTTTTTTGTTGAGCATTTGAAGGATATTCCTGGACTAAAATTTAACGGTTGTTGTGACAATCCCACCAAAAGCACTTACACCTTAGTTAATGTTTGCTTACCCGTTTCGCAAGATAAAGCCCCCCTATTTTTATTTCAGCTTGATCTTAAGGGCATCGCGTGTTCCAAGGGAAGTGCCTGTCAAAGTGGAAGCGATTTGGGGTCTCATGTACTAAATGAAATTTTATCCGATGAGGATCTAAAAAAACCTTCCATTCGATTTTCATTGAGTAAATTTAATACCAAAGCTGAAATTGAACATGTGGTATCCACCCTGAAAGAATTGGTTTTGGAATCTGCCTAAAACCTCATATCCATTCTTATATTAAAAACCCTCGGAGTTAAATAATTCGGAATGGCATATTGTCGTTTGGAGTAAACATCACGTACCCATGTGTTGGTGATGGAATTTTGCACATCGAAAATATTGAAAATCTCAACCCCAACAGAAAGTTCCTTAAACCGTTTTTTCCAACCGTTTTTAGGTCGATTATTCGCATCTACAATAGCATACGACATGCCAATATCAGCCCGTTTGTAATCTGGTAATCGATTTTGATATTGGTACACATCTGCGTAGCTTGGACTGCCTCCTGGAACGCCGGTATTATACACTAAATTTAAATACATTTTCATGTGAGGTAATTTGGGGACATAATCCTGAAAAAGAATTCCAAATTTTAAGCGTTGATCCATTGGACGCGCAATAAATCCTCTATTGTCAATGGACTCCTTGGTTTTTAAATAACCAAACGAAAACCAAGATTCCGTTCCAGGAACAAATTCGCCATTGAGTCGCAAATCTAAACCATAGGCGTAGGCCTCGGCGTTGTTATTGGCGGCGTATCGGATCCGTACATTTTCGACAGTGTATGGATTTACATCGTTCAATGTCTTGTAATATAATTCAGAAATTAACTTAAAAGGGCGTTCCCACATTTTAAAACTATATTCGTTGGCTGCCACAATATGAAGCGACTGTTGCGCTTTTACCTTGCTGTTTACAACCCCTTGAGCATCGCGAAGTTCTCTGTAAAAAGGCGGTTGATAGTACAATCCACCACTTAACCTAAAAAGCATGTCTTTGTTCCAATTTGGCTTTAATGCCAATTGAAATCGTGGGCTAATAACAGTTTGAGTATGGGGTTCTATTCCATCGCCACTCACTTTCCACTGGTGGGCTCTCAATCCGATATTGTAAAACACCTCGTTGGCCCCTAAAGCACTGCGTTTGCTCCACTGAACAAACCCTTGAAAGCGCTGAATGGTGGTTTGATTAGTTGCACGAACGTTTTGGTAAGGCACCAAAGGCCCCGAGTCTGGCGTGTAAGGTTGGTTGTCGAAATGATCCAGATTGGGTGGATTGATTGAAAATCCAGCAGAATCTATAACCTCCCATTCTACCAATCGGTCTCTGATGTCTTCGTTGGTGTATTTGATCGACCATTTAAAATGATCTTTATTTTTTTTAAAATCGCCTCGATGTTCAACCGTTGTAATAAGCGCGTCTAAATTGTTTCTCGCGTGGTTAATTTGAGATCCAATGCCTTCAGAAAATTCGACCTCACCCAAGTTCTCATCACCAATATTACTGTTAACTTCTCCAAGTCTGTATTGGGCTAAAATGTCAAAATACTCTTGTTCAGTGGTGTGAAAGCCAGAGGCAATCAAATCCAGTTTGAGGTCGGGTTTGGGCTTGTAAGAGGTTTTAAACGCACCAAACGACGTTTTGTAAGCATCCTCTTCTTGCCCCTGATAAAACACCAATAAAGCCAATGGATTATCTAGCGTACCAAAGTTGGTTTGTCGCGTTTGTGGCTGGTAATTGTAGGTGTTGGAAGTGATATTCCCCAAAAAACTAACCTCCAGTTTTGAATTAATTTCATAAGTCAGATAAGTTTGAATGTCCAAAAACTGAGGGTCGTAATTGGTTTGAGTTTCTCTGGCATCGACCAAAAGACTATTGTCGCGATAACGAATGCCAAACAGCCCAGTAAGTTTTGAATTTTTACTAACCCCCTCAGCTGTGAGACTACCTCCAAGAAGATTCAAATCAGCTCTCAATCCGAAGGATTCGGGTTTTCTGTACGTGATATCGAGAACAGAAGATAATTTATCGCCGTATTTGGCCTGAAATCCGCCAGCAGAAAATTCTAAATTTTGAATCATATTGGAATTCACAAAACTCAAACCCTCTTGCTGCCCCGATCGAACTAAAAATGGACGATACACTTCTATATCATTGACATACACCAAATTTTCATCAAAATTGCCCCCGCGTACCGAGTATTGGGTGCTGAGTTCATTTGAAATATTGACTCCCGGTAGGGTTTTTAATAAATTTTCTACACCAGGTTGTGCTCCTTTGATGGTTCGAATAATTTGAGGTGAAATGGTTGTTACCCCTTCCAAGACTGCACGTTTGGTGCTGCTAATAACAACCGTTTCAATTTGCTCAATTGCAGCGTTTAAAACGGGGTTATACTCGAGTCTTTCGTTGGGTTTTAAACGAAATGACACCTGAATTTTTTTATAATTTACATGTGAAAATTCTAAAGTTATAGTTTCATTTGAAGGAATCTGGATGGAATAAAACCCGTTTGCATTGGAGCTAACTCCAGTAGAATGGTATGAAATATTAACATTTTCAATGGGATTATTCGTGTCATCCAAAAGAATGCCCTGAACGGTTGAGGTCTGTCCCAAAGTGAAATACCCCAAACTTAGAAATGCGACTATACAAGTGTTTAAAAATCTGATTTTCAATGGTTTTGTTTTATTTTCTGTAAAATACAGTTTCAAATTTAGAACTATTCCCCACATTATCCGTAACAATGAGCTTTAAATTATTTTTAGTTTCTCTAACCACTGCATCATTAAAATCGTGGGTGAGGGTTTTCGTCTTAGGGTCGTATTCCATCAAAATCCATGTGTCGTTAACGCTTGCTCTGAAATTTTTAACCCCCGAAAGGTTGTCAGAGATCTTAATTTTTAAATACCTGTAGTTGCTCATCCAGCTGCCGTTTTTAAAATTTCGAGGGCTAATTTTGGGCCCCTCATCATCGATACCCACGGCAAAGGTTCCAAAAGATTTTGTCCTACTGTACAAGGTAGTACCCTTTCGTTTGGTATTGATGGGATAAAGTTTTCCCCATTTTGAAACACTACCAATAAATAATTTTTCAAGCGTTTCGGGTTTGTATTGACTAGCATCGAAGGAAATTGTTATTGATTTTTGCAGTGGAACGTTGGGGCGATGCAATTTTAGGGTGTCCTGACTCACTTTAAAATCCAAATATACATCCTCATACAGCGCATTTGATGGGATATCAACGCGGTACAACTGATCCTCCAAAACGGTTGATGTTGACGCTTGAAGCCGTGTGTAATGGAGAGGAGGAGACGGAGTCGTTTTTGACTTAAAAAACACTCCAGCAATAGGAATATGAATTTTTGTGGCGTTATTTTTGTAATCTTTTATTTCGATAATAAATACGGAATTGGTACTGTCTTTGATCACTGCACGTCCTTGATTTTCCTCATAAGTAAACAAACTCAAAGGGTTATTTGTTTCAATAAATAGCTTTTGAATTCGCGTTTTATTTTCCTTGAAATGGGCATAATCGATGTAGCGGTTTAAATGCTTGGTTTCGTTAAAGGAAAAGCGTTTAAAATCAACACTAAGAAGAATTTCCCCGTTAAAATAAGTTGAAATTGAATTTAACCCATTTTTATTCGATGCATAATCTTGCCGATCGTTAGAAACGATTCCAAATCCAATTTGACCAAACGCAGCGATTGGGTCGGTTTTATAATTTCCATCCGCAAGCTTTTGTAAGCGTATCGGAATTTTTGAGGTTTTGTACTCCACATGACTTTCGTTGGAAAGGGGGTAGGCAAACAGATCGTAAATTTCCGGTCGTGTGGTATCCTTAATATCCATCCCAAACAGCATCGGATTCATTGGGCGCTGATTTTTATCGCGGATTTCAAAATGCAAATGCGGCCCAGAAGATCCTCCAGTATTTCCAGAAAAAGCCACCATCTCATCAGGGCTAATGATTAGCGCTTTAGGTGATGGAAAAAGCTCAATTTCAAAAGTTTCTTTTTCATATTGTTTAGCTTTAACATAGGATTCAATTTTGGGCGCAAACTTTTGCAAATGCGCATAAACCGATGTGTACCCATTTGGATGAGTGATGTACAAGGCCTTGCCGTATCCATACCTTGATATTTTGATTCGACTGACATATCCGGAGGCCGCAGCATACACTTTAACCCCCTGTTTACCATTGGTTTTTAGGTCCAATCCAGAGTGAAAATGATTGGATCTGAGCTCGGCAAAGCTGCCAGACAACACTAAAGTTTGCTTGAGCGGACTTTTAAAATAATCTTGAGGGTAGGGCTGCTGTGCAATAGCACACATACCAAAACAAAAAAGGAGCGTAGACCAGAGTAATTTCATAAATAAGGTTGTAGTGCTAATGTAGAGAATACCACACAATTAACAAAGAAATTTACAGCGATGAGAAAGAAATTTTTAAAAAACAATTGGGAAAGTTACCACGGAATGTTAAATTTGTAGAGTAACGCATTGAAGACGTTTATGAGTGATTTCGAATTAGTCATCCAATCCATTGAAGACAAAGTTTCAACACTTTTAAGTCGGTTGGAAGATTTAAATTCTGAAAATCAACAGTTAAAACAAGAGTTGGATTCTCTTCGCACAGACATTGAACAACGAGATCGTCTGCTTTGTGAAAAAGAAGAAGAATACAATGCCTTGAAAATAGCCGCTTCAATGTTGGGCAGTAATGATAATAAACGAGCATCGAAGCTCAAAATAAATGCTTTGATTAGAGATATTAACGACTGTATTGCCAGTTTATCCGACTGAATTGAAGGTTATGAATGAACCGCTAAAAATTAAACTATCCATTGCCAACAGAGTTTATCCGTTGACAATAAATCCCGAACAAGAGGAGGGTTTGCGTTTAGCCGCTCAAAAAATTGATAATACCGTTAAGAAATTTGAACAAAGCTATTCTGTTCAGGACAAGCAAGACGTTTTAGCGATGTGCGCTTTGCAATTTGCTGCAAAATCCGAGCAGACCAACATAAACAAAAACAGTTTAAACGATAGCATCGAGCAGCGTCTGAGGGATTTAAACCAGCGCCTTGACAACGTTTTAAACGAACACGTTCTTTAAAATACAAAAATACATACTGCCTGTATTGGTCATTTTTTGATAAACTCAACGAGAAATCTATAAAAAGGGTCCGTTTAAGTTGTTAAAGCAAGCTGCCCCGACGCAGATCCTTGATCAGCTTTTCTGCCCTAAATCCTGTTTACTAGGAGTTTATACAAAACCCAGATCTTTACAGGCATTTTTTTAATATAAATTGAAAATTAATGGATCAAAATAGCATACTCATTGGAGCAATTGCAGCAATTATCGGAACAGTTGTTGGCCATTTTATAGCCAAAAGGCAAGAAAAAAATAACGCCTCTGAATTGACTAAAAATGCAAAACGTTCTGCCGATGAGATTATAAAAACCGCAAAATCAGAAGCTGAAAGCATCAAAAAGGATAAAATATTTCAAGCCAAAGAACGTTTTTTGGAACTGAAAGCAGAACATGAAAAAGTCATACTTTCAAGAGATAAAAAAATGGCGGAGGCCGAAAAACGAACTAGAGATAAGGAGTCTCAAGTCTCGTCAGAATTATCTAAAAATAAAAAATTATCTCACAATTTAGAATCTAAAATCAAAGATTATGATCACCGACTCTCCGTTTTAGACAAACGCCAAAGTGAAGTTGATAAGCTGCATAAAAGTCAGGTGCAACAGTTGGAAGTCATCTCTGGATTATCGGCAGACGATGCTAAATCGCAGCTTGTAGAATCACTTAAATCAGAAGCCAAAAACGATGTCATGAAATATGTTCAAGACAAAATGGAGGAGGCCAAATTGACTGCTGAACAAGATGCCAAAAAAATAATCATCAATACCATTCAACGCATCGGAACTGAAGAAGCCATCGACAACTGTGTCTCTGTGTTTAATATCGAATCGGACGACATGAAAGGTCGAATTATTGGTCGAGAAGGGCGAAACATTCGAGCGCTTGAAGCTGCCACTGGGGTTGAGATTATTGTTGATGACACACCCGAGGCCATCATTCTATCTTGCTTTGATTCTGTACGAAGAGAAATTGCCCGACTCTCGCTTCACCGCTTGGTGACCGATGGCCGTATTCATCCTGCCCGAATTGAAGAAGTGGTTCGAAAGACTGAAAAACAAATTAATCAGGAAATTATTGAAGTTGGCAAACGAACCGTAATTGACCTCGGGATTCATGGACTTCATCCAGAACTAATCAAGGTTGTTGGGCGTATGAAATACCGCTCTTCTTACGGTCAAAATCTTTTGCAACACTCCAGGGAAGTCGCAAAACTGTGTGGCGTTATGGCCGCCGAATTGGGTCTCAATCCAAAACTTGCCAAACGCGCAGGTCTGTTGCACGATATCGGTAAAGTTCCTGATTCTGAATCAGATATGGAAACGCCACACGCCATTTTAGGAATGCAATGGGCAGAAAAATATGGCGAAAAAGCAGAAGTTTGCAATGCCATTGGTGCCCATCACGACGAGATTGAAATGACGTATTTATTATCGCCAGTTGTTCAGGTTTGTGATGCCATTTCAGGTGCAAGACCAGGCGCCAGACGCCAAGTTTTGGACTCCTACATTCAGCGATTGAAAGACTTGGAAGAAATTGCGTTTAATTTTAAGGGCGTTCAAAAGGCCTATGCCATACAGGCCGGGAGAGAACTTCGAGTTATTGTTGAAAGTGAGCAAGTTAATGACGATCAAGCCAGTCAGTTATCTTTTGAAATTTCTCAAAAAATCCAAACCGATATGACCTATCCAGGTCAAGTAAAAGTGACGGTTATTCGTGAAACTCGTGCGGTCAATATCGCAAAATAACCCTAATTTTTTCTGGGATGAAATTTTGTCATCACTGCTTTAAGATGACTCTTATCGAGGTGCATGTAAATTTCTGTGGTTGTGATACTTTCATGCCCTAACATCATTTGAATGGCGCGTAAATCGGCACCATTTTCTAACAAATGGGTCGCAAACGAATGTCTAAATGTATGGGGTGAAATTGATTTTTGAATTCCTGCCAGCTGCGCTAATGTTTTAACGATGGTAAAAATCATGGCACGTGTCAGTTGATTTCCCCGCTGATTTAAAAATAACGTGTCAGAAAACTTTGGATTTACAGGAAATGCCGTTCGAGATTGGCGGCGGTACAGGTTGATGAATTTTTGGGTGCTCTCGCCGATTGGAACAAAGCGTTGTTTGTTCCCTTTTCCGGTAACTTTTATAAATCCCTCATCAAAAAATAAATCTGAAATTTTAAGATTGGTCAGTTCGCTAACCCGCAACCCACAACTGTAAAGGGTTTCGATAATGGCACGGTTGCGTTCGCCAAGAGGGTTGCTAAGATCTATGACAGCGATCAAGCGGTCTATCTCTTTTGTTGAAAGTGTATCGGGTAGTTTTCGTCCAATTTTCGGGGCTTCGATTTGCTCAAGGGGGTTGGAGTTTCTGTAATTTTCAAACACCAAAAAATCAAAAAAACTCCGAAGTCCAGAAATCACTCGCGATTGGGTACGGGCATTGGCCGATTTGGCCAATTCGTAAAAAAATTGCTGAACGGTGTCGCTGTCAGTATCCAAAGGGCCCCATGCCATTTGATGTTTTTCGAGATACCGCACCAGCTTTTGAACATCCAATCGGTAGTTGGAAACGGTGTTTTCCGACAGACCGCGTTCGATTTTTAAATAATGTTCAAAATCACTCAAAGCATGGCTCCACTTCATGGGATTGGTGTCATTTTAGTCCGTGTTTCAAAATTACAAATATTATTTTGGCTAGCGGTATATTTGGGTAGGGGATGGTGGATTTGATTTTTTGAGACGTAAAATAAATACAAAAACAATTTGAAAAGAACCGAAAACCCACTTATATTTGCAGTCGCTAAAGGAGAAATGGCAGAGTGGTCGAATGCGGCAGTCTTGAAAACTGTTGAGGGTCACACCTCCGGGGGTTCGAATCCCTCTTTCTCCGCTAAAAAAAACCCACAACATTTGTTGTGGGTTTTTTGTAAATCTAGTTTAAGAATAGTTTTGTTGTTAAACGTACTACTTTCTAGTAAAAATTAAATTTGGGCCATCAACATAAGATTTACCCAATGTCATTTTGGATTCCTTTAAACCATAGGTCCACTTAGAGTCATTAATTTTAACCAATAAAATTTTTGGATCGTTACTACCTCCCAAATGGTCTTGTCCAAAAAAGTAATTGTATTTTCCAGGAGAATAACCTTCATTTTTCCCCCCAGAAACTATCAAAACCCCATTTGATTGAAATTCATAAACTATATTTTTATTGGAATAATCTTCTGAATATAAACCTCCGAATCCAAAAATTTGGACCTGTATTAATTTCCATTTTCCAATTATTTGATCTGGCATTTCATCATTTTTAGAACAACTTGAAAGCATTAATGTGATTAGTATGATTAAAAATTGCTTCATGATTTGGGATCTGTTTATGTTATTTATAATAATTATTTGTAATGAATACAAAATTGTATTCACATCATTAATTTATTACGTCCACAAATACTAACTTTTAGCATTCCAGAAAAAATATTGTCAAAAGCGAACTGTAAGTACTTCATGGCGTGTAGAATAAATTTGGGACTTTATTCGTTGTAAATATATAAAAATTTTAAAATTTCATTAAGTCATCAACATTTTAAAATTCCCTATTTTTGTGTAAAACTACACCTATGAGTCTTTTAAAAGCCCTACAATGGCGGTATGCCACCAAATCTTTTAACGATTCAAAGCTAATCCCACAAGAGGATATTGAAGCACTAAAAGAAGGATTTAATCTTTCGGCATCGTCCTATGGTTTACAACCGGTTCAACTCCTTTTGGTTCAAAATAAAGCCATTCAAAAGGAATTGGTACCCTTGTCCATGAATCAAAAACAGGTGGGGCAGGCCTCACATCTGGCCATTTTTTGCGTAAAAACCGCATTGGACGCCGATTATGTTCACGAATTTTTTGAGCGCATCAAAGCCATAAGACAAACACCAGACGAGGTTTTGGCCCCGTTCCGAACCCACATCATAGAGAGTTTTGAAGCCAAATCCGATGCCGATATTCAGCTGTGGGGCGCCAAACAGGCCTATCTGGCCATGGGAAACTTGTTGGCCGTTTGCGCCGATTTGGGCATCGACGCTTGCCCAATGGAGGGCTTTGACCCCGACCAATACGACGCTTTTTTTGATTTGAAATCCAAAGGATTGAAATCCGTACTCATCATGCCCATGGGCTACCGTGCCGAGGACGACCCGTTTGCAACAATGAAAAAAGTCCGAAAATCTATTGATGAATCTGTAACCGAAATTTTATAACTATGCCTGGATTTGAATTGTTTGGCGAAGCCGAACGTCAAGAAGTACAAGATGTGTTGGATTCAGGTGTTTTAATGCGCTATGGCTTTGATGGCCTTCGTCAAGGCCACTGGAAAGCCAAAGATTTGGAACACGCCATCCAAAATCGTTTTAAAATCAATCATGCCCAACTGGTGAGTAGTGGCACTGCTGCCGTTAGTATGGCCTTAGCGGCCGCTGGAATTGGTGCTGGCGATGAGGTTATTATGCCCAGTTTTACTTTTGTGGCCAGTTTTGAAGCCATTCTGATGCTTGGAGCCACCCCCATAGTAGTCGATATTGACGATACTTTAACTCTTGATATTCAATCTGTTAAAGATGCTATCACCCCAAAAACCAAAGCCATTATGCCAGTCCACATGTGTGGCAGTATGGCTCGATTGGACGACCTAAAGTCCATTTGTGTTGAGCACCACTTAATTTTGATCGAAGATGCCTGTCAGGCCATTGGCGGAACGTACCGCGGCAAAGCCCTAGGTACTCTGGGCGACCTGGGTTGTTTTTCGTTTGATTTTGTCAAAACCGTCACTTGTGGCGAGGGCGGTGTAGTCATCACAAATTCTTCCAAATATGCCAAACATCTCGACCATTTTAGCGATCATGGACACGACCACATGGGATCCGATCGTGGCGCTGAAACCCATCCATTTTTAGGATATAATTTTCGTATTTCTGAGCTAAACGCCGCAGTTGGATTGGCACAATTCAGACGTTTGGATGAATTTTTAGCCCTTCAAAAAAAGCATTATTCCATAATGCGTCAAGCGTTGGAACCTATTGATGGGGTGACCTTCAGAACGGTTCCAAAAGGCGGGGTGGAAAGCTATGCTTTTCTCAATTTCTTTTTAAACGATTTAGAATCGGCCCGTGAAGTTAGCAATGCTTTTAAGGAAAATGGCATAGATGCTTGTTTTCATTATTACGATAACAATTGGCACTACATTCGAAAATGGAACCATTTAAAAGAACAACAATCGCTGTATCCATTATCCGATGAGGTGACAAAAGGATTGGACTATTTAAGGCACAAAACATTTTTGAAATCGGACCATTACATCGGTCGAAATATGTCGTGTCTTGTTAAATTATCATGGACAGAAACCCAAGTTAGAGAACGCGCCAAAACCATGGCAGAATGCATCAAAACAGTGTATTTTAATAGGTGATGTAGTCGATAATTTCTAGACCATAGCCAATCATTCCAACCCGTTTTTTTTGCTTGCTGTTGGAAATTAAATTCAACTTATGAATATTGAGGTCGTGCAGTATTTGAGCTCCAATTCCAAAGTCTTTATCGTCCATTTCAATGGAGGGCGCTTTAACGACCTTCCCTGGTTCCTGGATATTTTCCAAAACTCCCAATCGTTTTAAAATTGCACTCGGGCTTGTATTTTGATTGATAAAAACGATGGCACCTTTCCCTTGTTTGTCAATTGCCTTGAACATCTCGTCCAATTTTTTATCAGCATTATTGGTGAGAGTGCCTAGAATATCATTGTTGACTAAAGTAGAATTGATTCGTGTTGGAACAACGTCTTCGGAGGACCACTTGCCTTTGGTTAAAGCAATATGTATGGCATCGTTAGTGGTTTGTTGGTACGCTCGCAATCGAAATGTGCCAAATCGCGTTTCAATTGGAAAATCGTGCTTTTTTTCAATTAACGAATCGTGTTCCATTCGGTAGGCGACCAAGTCTTCAATTGAAATGATTTTTAAATCAAATTTATCGGCGACCTTTTTTAGTTGTGGCAATCGGGCCATTGTACCATCTTCGTTTAAAATTTCGACCAAAATCCCCGCCGGTTGAAAACCTGCTAATCGGGCCAAATCGACAGCCGCCTCGGTGTGGCCTGTTCTTCGGAGGACACCGCCATTTTTTGCTTTCAAGGGAAAAATATGTCCCGGCCGCCCCAAATCGCTGGGCTTGGTATTTGGATCGACCAAAGATTTTATCGTTTTTGAACGGTCGGCTACCGAAATTCCTGTGGTACAACCCTGGCCTATCAAATCCACAGAGACCGTGAATTGTGTGTGATGCAAAACGGTGTTGTTTTGCACCATCATATTGAGTTCCAGTGTTTTACAACGATCTTCAGTGAGCGGGGCGCAAATGAGTCCTCGGCCATGAGTGGCCATGAAATTGATCATTTCTGGGGTGACACACTCTGCGGCGGCAATAAAATCACCTTCGTTTTCGCGGTTTTCATCATCCACCACCACCACCACTTTCCCGGCTTTAATATCTGAAATGGCTTCCTGAATGGCGTCCAATTTTATTTTCGTTTTGAGAGTGTGGTCTGGCATCGTGTTATTTTTTGCAAAGATATTATATGCAAGTTAAACTTCAGAAATTTTGGACAAATCTTCTTTCATTTTTCTATTGAAGTATAATCTGTATAAGAAAAACAAAGGAAACGCTAGGATGACAAAAATGACATTGTTGGTCATGAAGCGTTTTTTTAGAATGCTGTAAAATTCTGATTGATATTTCAACACTTTTGGATAGACAATTAAAAATAACATAAAGGCCAAAATTGCTGTAATAATTAAGATTTTACCAATAATTGGTCCACCATTGTTATTTACGATTAATCCTGCAATTCCAAAAATTAAAAAAATAGTATGTGACAAAACACCAAGCGTGGCATTTTCATGATAGTCGTTCAAATGTCGAATGGCGTTGTCGTAGGATTCATTCGTTAAATTCCCCGACATTTTTAAGTGCATCTCTGTAATTCCTCGTTTTTCCAAGATCTCTAATGCCTGTTGTTTTTGTTTTAGACCTAAACCATATTGTCGGTAGTTTTTGATAAGATCGATGAGTTTATTGTTTTCAAAATGTTCTAAATCGTTTGTGGGTATTTGGTCCTCTTTGTCGATAATATCTTTCAGAAATGACGATTTCACAAACCGTTGTTTTAAAGGAATTAATATTGCATCCAAATCCATCAGAGCTCGATCTTTGGTAGCACGACTTGTAAGGTAAATACTAAACGGCAACATGATAATTCCTGCCAACCAAGTGGCAAACACAGGGTTAAGACTGTTGTCCTCTGAGCTGTTTTTGGCAAAAATACTAATGAAATGGTAGGTAAGAAATATTAAAATTGCCACAACCAACGGCAACCCAATTCCGCCTTTGCGAATTAAAGCCCCTAAAGGGGCGCCAACGAAAAACAACACGATGCACATCAGGCCAATGGCAAATTTATCGTGAAAAGCCACAATATGCTTATTGATATTTATGGTTGAAATCAAAAAGGACTTACTCTTGACTTTCAGTTCGTCTTGCGCCAACGAGCTGTTGTTTATGGCCAATTCCAACAGTTGGACGGCTTTGCGATTTTCAAAAAGCGACAACACATCCTCGGGTGGAGTTTTGATATCGATTTCTTTCGCCTTATAATTTAGATTTAAATTTGGTTGATTTGAACGGTTTAACATGGTGCCTGAAAAGGCCTCAAAACTTTTATTTTGAGTGTCGTGTAACGAATCCAAAGTGGTGTAAAGTTCAGAAATGCCAAGCATATTGTATCGAGAACTGGCATCCTTTTGCTCAAAATCAACATTATTAAAATCGGATAAATCCAGATTAATAATATACTTTTCAAACGTACTTTTGACTTGGGGTCGATTTTTTGTGCGTTTTTGATAATTGGCCGGTTGGAGTTCGTCGTAATAATTTCCATCGTACAAAATCAACTGCAAAATATCCGAACTTTCGTTCGAGTAAAACTCACCCGTTTTCGATTTTATGACGGTATAATTTCCAGAAGTTCCGCCTTTTTTTTGATGAATAATAACATCTTCCAAAAATTGACCATTATCCCCACTTTTTTTCGCCACTTTAATATTGACGTCTTTCAACTGGTTAAATTGGCCTTCTGCAATGGCCATCGCCGGTTTCACTCTTGCGATGTTTCGACGAAGGTTATAAAAATTATACTCGGCTGTAGGAATGACGTTGTTGGCAAAGAAAAAACTCAAAATCGCCAAAAATACAATGAAAATGCTTAAACTTTTCATGGCACGTTGTAAGGATATTCCTGTCGATTTCATGGCGGCGAATTCGTAGTTTTCGGAAAAATTCCCAAACACCATTATCGACACCAAAAGAATGGTGAGCGGCAGGACGAGCACCACAATTCGTGGGGAGACATACAATAGAAATTTTAGGATGACTTCAAGCTCCAATTCTTTCCCTGCAAGTTCAGAAATGTACACCCAAACCGATTGCAACATAAAGATGAGCATCAGGATCAAAAATACACTAAAAAATGACTTGATAAAGGTGAAAAATATGTAGCGGTCTAAAATTTTCAAAATGCCTCCTTTAGTCTAAATTGTTGATGTAATAACCGTCGTATTTTGACGCATCAAATGTAAAAAAAGTAGGGGGCAAGGGCGTGTTTGTTTCAAAAGAATTAACGGTTAGCGTGGTTTTGGTATCGTTTTCTCCAATTTCGATAAGGTTATATATGTGTTTGGTTTTGATATCCACACCAAGCAATGCATATTTAATTTCAGAATTGTAATCAATGGGAGTCAACTTGATGTATTGTATTTTTCGTCCCAACTTGTTTTGGACGATATCCATTTGATAATTGTAACCACTTTCATAGAAGGATAACAAAGCACTTGGCGCTATGGTAGTCTCCTCTTCATCCGAATTGATTTTAGAAATTGTAACTTCTTCATCTTCAGGACTTATGGTGTAGAGCGTTTCACCATCAAAAATTCGTTGGATTCCCAAAATATCAAGCGCATATTTGTCGCCCTGAAGCGTTACGTTTCCGGAGGTTTCTTGACGAATATTTTCACTTTCATTTTCCAAAACATAACGAAAACCAATTTGAATATTATCGTAAGTATTAACTTTCGAATTAACTTCGTTTAATAGGGCTTTGGCCTTGGGGTCTTTTGTTTGGGCTTCCGAAAAAACCACTACAAAAGCACAAAATAGTATACTTAAAATTATGTTATTCCGATATTTCATTATCCAACAATTGATTTAATGCTAAGAGATCCGGTACAAGCACTTGTCGGGCTTTACTGCCTTCAAATGGACCCACAATTCCAGCGGCTTCCAACTGATCAATCAATCGACCAGCGCGGTTGTAGCCCAGTTTTAATTTGCGTTGCAACAACGAGGCCGACCCTTGTTGTGCCGTAACGATAACTTCGGCAGCTTCTCTAAAGAGCTTATCGCGATCGTTTATATCAATATCAAGACTTGTGCCAGACTCGTCGCTGATATATTCTGGTAAAATATAGGCACTGGGGTAGGCCTTTTGAGATCCGATAAAATCCGTCAATTTTTCAACCTCGGGTGTGTCAACAAAAGCGCATTGAATCCGTACCAAATCGTTCCCTTGGGTGTAGAGCATATCCCCACGTCCAATCAATTGATCTGCCCCAGAGCTATCCAATATGGTTCGGGAATCAATTTTTGAGGTTACCCGAAATGCAATTCGGGCTGGGAAATTGGCTTTAATAATCCCTGTAATAACATTAACAGATGGCCGTTGAGTGGCTATAATCAGATGAATCCCGATGGCTCTTGCCAGTTGTGCCAATCGAGCTATGGGCGTTTCCACCTCTTTTCCTGCCGTCATGATTAGGTCTGCAAATTCATCAACTACCAGCACAATGTATGGCAAAAATTTATGACCATCGTTGGGGTTTAACTTACGGGCTTTAAATTTTTGATTGTATTCTTTAATGTTTCTACAAAATGCGGTTTTTAGCAAATCGTAGCGGTTGTCCATTTCAATGCACAAGGAATTTAATGTATTGATGACCTTGGCATTGTCAGTGATGATGGCATCACTAGAATCGGGTAATTTTGCGAGGTAGTGCCGTTCGATTTTGTTGAATAATGTCAGCTCCACCTTTTTAGGATCAACCAAAACAAATTTCACTTCGGCGGGATGTTTTTTGTACAACAAGGATGTTAAAACGGCATTCAGACCTACAGATTTTCCTTGGCCTGTGGCTCCAGCCATAAGCAAGTGCGGCATTTTGGCCAAATCGGCCACATAGGTTTCGTTACTGATCGTTTTACCCAACGCCACAGGAAGTTGCATGTCTGATGTTTGAAATTTTTGAGACGCAATAACCGAATGCATGGAAACGATGGTCGAGTTTTTATTGGGCACTTCAATACCAATGGTGCCTCGCCCCGGAATGGGCGCAATTATTCGAATTCCCAAAGCCGATAGAGACAAAGCGATGTCGTCCTCCAGATTTTTAATTTTAGAAATTCGGATTCCAGCATCCGGAATAATCTCATACAGCGTTACCGTTGGGCCCACAGTTGCTTTAATGCTACTGATTCCAATTTTATAATTTTGGAGCGTTTCTACGATATTATTCTTATTATTTTCAAGTTCTTCTTGGTCAATTGTAATGCCTTCAGAATCGTATTTTTTAAGAAGATCCAAACGTGGAAACACAAATTTTGAGAGTTCCAAGGTGGGGTCAAACTCGCCAAAATCATCAACAAGTTTGGCGGCCAAATTATCGGTTTCGGAAACTTCATCTTCTGCCACATTGATTTCCATGGTAACGTCACTTTCTGTTGTTGCGTTGGAAACAGGCGTTGGTTTGGTGGTTTTATCAATGCTGGAATGGTTTTCGATGGTGGGTTCTAGGTTTTTTAACGGAACTTCAAAAGCCGATTCAGATGCTTCAGCAGCTTTGGTTTTAGTCGGCTGGTCAAACGTGATTTCCGAAGGCGATTCATCTGTTGATGCCTTTGGAGTTTCGGTTGGTATTGAAAGTTTGGACAACCAATTGCCGATGCGTTGTGGGGTTACTTTTAGACGAACGGCCAAATAAAAAATCAAACCAAATATCAGCAGAAGTGCGGTTCCAATTTTTCCAATATAATCTTGAAAAAATAAATTCATTTGATAGCCAATGGTGCCGCCCAAATTGGGGAAGGACGAAAACAAAAATCCAAAAGTGATGGACATCCAAATGACAACGAGTGTTCCCCAAATCCACCGCCTGTATAAGCGTTGTTTTGAGGTGTTGAGTAAGACGGTTGTGCCAGAAATGGCAACCAGCCCCGCAAACAGAACAGAGGCCACACCAAACCCTTTATAAACCAGAAGATGGCTGATCCAGGCGCCAATTTTACTCAACCAATTTTTAGTTGCAACCGACCGATTGGCAAAATCGCCAAGAGCACTTTGGTCGCTTTCTCCTGTAAAAAAATAGGACACGATGGAGAGCAATATAAGAACGCTGAAAAGGAGTAAAAAACTGCCCAAAACAAGGCGTTGCGGATGGGTTAGAGGGCGCAATTGTAATGCCTTTGTGCCTTTGGTTTCAGATGATTTTTTGGCCATGGGTACTCTTGTGGTTTAAACAAAAATACAAATTAATAAATTGTATTGGCGTGGCCAACCAAAATTTGTGTTTAAGCTCAAAAAAACGGTGCTTTTTAGGACCAAAACAACCACACCAATGCGGTGTGGTTGTTTTATTCAATAAAAAGTAATAAACTTTAGGAATCAATAGAGCCAAGCACCCGTTTCATAAAGGCATTAAGGGCCTCTTTTTCGGGGGTGCCGGATGCAATCATTTTATGAACTTCCAAAGCGCCATAGAGGTTTGAAATTAATTCGCCAATGACATCCAATTCCTCATCTTTCAGACTGGGAACCTCGGTTAGAGCTTCCAGCGTTTCCAACGTTTCTACGATATAATCCTCGTCATTCTCTTGAATGAATGTATTGAGGTGTTTAATGATTGGCAACTTCATCCACTAGCGTTTTTAAAACGTCAAATTTGTTGGTTTGCACCTGATTTATAAATTGCCCTTTTTTAAATGCCGCAAATGTGGGTAAATTATCTACAGTGGCTAAACTGCGGCTGTTTGGAAATTTTTCAGCATCGACAATAACAAAAGTCATTTCCGGATGTTCAGAAGCGAGTTTTTTAAACTTGGGCTTCATAATTCGGCAATTGCCACACCATGTTGCCGAAAATTGTACTAGCACAGTATCCTGAGCCGATACAACTTCGCTAAGGTTATCTTGAGTTAATTCTTGCATAACCATTAGGCGTTAGTCGACAAATAGGCGGCTGTACTTTTGGCACTGGCTTCCATGGCGTCCTTGCCTTCTTCCCAGTTGGCAGGACATACTTCGCCTTTTTCTTGCACGTGAGTGTAGGCATCCACCAACCGCAAAAACTCGGCTACATTTCGCCCAAGTGGCATGGCATTGATGCTTTCGTGAACTACAGTTCCTTCCTCATCGATGATGTAAGTGGCTCTGTACGTGACGTTATCGCCTTCGACCAAAACAACACCCGTTTCTTCATCGTAAGTTTCATTAGCGATGTCCAAAATGCCTAACGTTGAGGACAAGTTTCGGTTGGAATCAGCAAGAATGGGATAGGTAACTCCTTCAATTCCGCCTTGGTCTTTTGGCGTAGATAGCCAAGCAAAGTGAACTTCTGGCGTATCACAGGATGCGCCAATGACAATACAATTTCGTTTTTCGAATTCTGCTTTGGCAGCTTCAAAAGCGTGTAATTCGGTAGGGCAGACGTAGGTAAAGTCTTTGGGATACCAAAATAAAACTACTTTTTTCTTGTTATTAACAGCTTCTTCAAGAACGTTAAGTTTAAAAGTATCGCCCATATCGTTCATGGCGTCTACCGTAAGGTTTGGAAATTTTTTTCCTACAATTGACATAATATTTAGGTTTTTAGATTATTATTTTATAAATCAAATTTAGGGTAATAATACAAATTTTTACCCCAAACAAAATTAGAATTTCTTATCCAATTATAAGTTAAAATTATGCCAATTGTGGCTACGACTTAGGAGGCCTTGATTTGCTTAATTTTGATGGCAAAACCAGCTACGAGCAGCGTCATAAATGGACTAATCCAATTGAAAAAGGCGTACAGAAAGTAATCGGCAACGGAAACACCAAGCACACCACTTTGGTAGGCCCCACAGGTATTCCAAGGGATCAGTACTGAGGTTACAGTTCCGGAATCTTCCAAAGTTCGACTTAAATTTTCGGGAGCTAAATTCCGATCGTCATACGCTTTTTTAAACATTTTTCCTGGAACTACAAGTGCCAAATATTGATCGGATGCCGTAACGTTTAGGGCTAAACAACTGGCCACCGTACTGGCGAATAATCCAAATGTCGATTGAGCCAAACTAATAAGGGCTTTACTGATTCGAGATAAAGCGCCAATGGCGTCCATCACGCCCCCAAATACCATGGCACAAATGATAAGCCAAATGGTTCCCAACATGCCTTTCATGCCTCCAGCAGAAAACAAATCGTTTAGTTCCGCACTGGTCGTTTCCACGGCTGTGTCTACTGTAATGGATTGCATAACACCTTTGTATGCGGATTGGAAATTTAGGGTTTCTGTCCCTGCAATTTGCATAACAATTTGGGGTTGTGCAATAATGGCCGCAATTCCCGCCAAAAGTGTCCCAACCAAAAGAGCGACTAGAGGAGGTGTTTTTTTTACGATTAGTCCAACAACAAGCAATGGCACTGCAAAAAGCCAAGGCGAAATGTTAAATGCACCATCAATGGCCAGTAGTTTATCAGTAATGTCGGGGGAACCTAACACATCGATATTAAGTCCAATAATTAAGAATAGAATTAAAGTAATTGTGAAAGTTGGTACGGTTGTAATGGCCATGTATTTGATGTGGTCAAATAAATCGGCACCAGCCATTGCTGGTGCTAAATTGGTGGTATCGCTCAAGGGAGACATTTTATCGCCAAAATAAGCCCCTGAGAGAACGGCACCAGCAGTCATCCCCAATGAAATTCCTAAAGTTTCTCCGATACCAATTAGAGCAATACCAACTGTGGCAGAGGTGGTCCAACTGCTTCCCGTGGCAATGGAAATGATGGCACAAATTAAAACACAGGCCACCAGAAAAAATGTTGGATTAAGAATTTGTAATCCATAATAAATCATCGTAGGAATAATACCACTAATAAGCCAGGTCCCTGCAAGAGCTCCAACCATGAGCAGAATGAGTAGTGCACCCGCGGTTGATTTTAAATTTTCAGCTACTTCATCCAGCATTTGTTTGTATGATACTTTATTGAAAAATCCTACAACCGCTGCAACGGCAGCGCCCAAAAGCAAAATAAATTGATTGCTTCCACTTAAGGCATCATCGCCAAAAACAATAAATACGTTGTAAAATAACATCAGGACCAACACCAGCACCGGAAATAAGGCCTCAATGATGGAGAGTTCGTTGTTTTCAACGATATGGACGTCTTGCGGTTTAGACGGTTTGATGTCTTGGCTTTGCATCTGAATAAAAATTTATAGTGTAATATTACGATTTTAGAACCGTCTGGACAAACCTAATCGTGAGCTAATTTAGCGCAATTTTGGATACGATTCCGGATCAGACTCATGCAGAATGGAATAGGCCTTTTCAAAAATATCGTTTTTAGAGGGCTTGCTAAAATAATCTCCATCTGAACCGTAGGCCGGACGGTGGGCTTTGGCTGTCAGAAGGTGAGGAGCACTATCCAAATTTTCATACACTCCGTTTTGTTTTAAAATTTCCGAAAGAATATACGCCGATGCCCCACCAGGAACATCTTCATCTACAATCAACAATCGGTTGGTTTTTTCTATGCTTTTAAGAATGTCATGATTTAAATCGAATGGTATAAGCGACTGAATATCAATGATTTCCACATCAATATCTACTTCCAACAATTCTCTTGCCGCTTGTTCAACCAAACGTAGAGTTGAGCCGTAAGATACGATGCTTAGGTCTGTACCTTTTTTGATGGTTTCTGTAATCCCAATTGGAGTTCGGAATGAACCGAGGTTGTTGGGTTTTTTTTCTTTAAGACGGTAACCGTTTAAGCATTCTACCACCAACGCGGGTTGATCGCTTTCCATCAGGGTGTTGTAAAATCCTGCTGCTTTGGTCATATTTCTGGGCACTAAAACATGAATCCCACGGATTAGATTTAAAACACCTCCCATTTGGGACCCCGAGTGCCATATCCCCTCCAGTCTGTGTCCTCGGGTTCTTATGATCATCGGTGCTTTTTGCTTCCCAAAAGTGCGGTAGTGTAAGGTGGCCAAATCATCGCTTAAAATTTGAAGCGCGTAAAGAATATAATCCAAATATTGAATTTCAGCAATGGGACGTAACCCTCTTAATGCCAGACCTATTCCTTGTCCAATAATGGTTGCTTCGCGAATCCCGACGTCTGCCACACGAATGTCTCCGTATTTTTTTTGAAGGCCTTCCAGCCCTTGATTAACATCGCCGATAGCGCCAGAGTCTTGACCAAAAATTACAGCCGAAGGATTGTGTTCAAAGATTTTATCAAAATTATCACGAATGATAATTCGCCCGTCCACAAATTCAGGTGTTGAATCGTAAGTGGGTGGAACGGCTGCAATTTGCTCGGGACGCATTTCAGATTCGCTGTACAACAAGCTGCTGTACTTTTGTTGATTTTTTTCATGATAGGCGTTAATCCAAGCTATCAGTTCTTGTTTTGAAGTCGAATGATCGTGAATTAAATATTTTAAAACTGTTCTGGAGTGCTCCAAAATATCTTTTCGAATGGGTTCTTTGAGGGATTCCAATTTAGAAATTTCCTTTTCAATAAAAATGCTTTGGGATGAACCGTTAGCCGCTGCTCTCATCCGTTGGATAGCGTCTTTAGCTTCGGATTTAATGGGATTTATAAAATCATTCCAAGCTTTATTTTTTCCATTTTTGACCTCAGATTTAATTTGTTTTTCCAGATCAAAAAGTTCATCTTCAGTGGCAATCGCATTATGAATAATCCATTGCCTAAATTTCAAGTTGCAATCGTTATTTTTTTCCCAAAGTAAACGTTCGGAATCTTTGTAGCGTTCGTGTGACCCAGAAGTTGAATGCCCTTGGGGTTGGGTTAATTCCTCCACATGAACGAGCACCGGAACATGTTCCTCCCGCGCAATTCGTCCCGCTTTTTCATACGCATTGATAAGCTCTACGTAATCCCATCCTTTAACCTTAATGATTTCGTAGCCGTTATCTTGGTCATCTCTCTGAAACCCGTTTAAAATTTTTGAAATATTTTCTTTGGTCGTTTGGTGTTTAGCATGGACAGAAATGCCATAATCGTCGTCCCAAACGCTGATGACCATAGGCACTTGCAGTACACCAGCGGCATTAAAAGTCTCAAAAAATAAACCCTCGCTGGTGCTGGCATTACCGATACTTCCCCAGGCCACCTCGTTGCCATTTTTAGAAAACTTTGAGGCATTGACATCTTTTAGGTTTTTATAAATTTTGGATGCTTGTGCCAAACCCAACAATCGAGGCATTTGAGCTGCTGTGGGCGATATGTCTGAACTTGAATTTTTTTGTTGGGTTAAATCGTTCCAATTGTAACTTTCGTCCAGGGAGTGAGTAACAAAATGCCCACCCATTTGCCGACCGGCACTCATGGGGTCAAAATTTATATCAGTGTGGGCGTACAATCCTGCAAAAAATTGTTCGATTGTTAGCTTGTCAATGGCCATCATAAAGGTTTGATCTCTGTAATATCCAGAGCGAAAATCACCATTTTTAAAGGCCTTTGCCCAGGCCAATTGAGGAAGTTCTTTTCCACCGCCAAAAATTCCAAATTTAGCTTTCCCAGTCAATACTTCCCGCCGTCCAAGAAGACTACACTCTCGGCTGGTTACCGCAATTTTGTAGTCCGAAAGGATCTCAGATTTAAATTCTTTAAAGGTGATATTTTCAGTGAAGCTCCCTTTGGTTGCCATCGCAATAATTTTGTGCAAATATAGGAAATATAAGACTTTAATACAACGCTCTGAGGAGGTAATACCGTTGAATTATTCTCAAAAAATGAAATGAATGAAGCGGTATTTTTAAAAAATTAATACTATTTTAATAAAATTGTAAAATATATGCTAAAAAAATCAGAACCATTTTCGTGTTAACAAACTTCCCAGCCGAGTTAAGTCTGTTGTAAAAACAAAACGAATTTTGTTGGCATAACTGGATTGGGCTATTTCCCATCCCAAATTAGAATATACTGGAAAGTACAGTTCAAAAAAATCGGTTATCAAATCAATTCGTATTCCAGTGCCATATCCAAAAAACACATCTTGTCCGTTGTTTTTCACCAATCCCAAATCCCCATAGGCCTGAACGTACCGCCAGATTGATGCGCTGGCATTGAGTGATGTCATCCAGCGGTTGGCAAATGCGGGTTCCAATCGGGATTTAAATCCACCGTCGGCAATGACAAGTTGTTGCGACAAAAATCCTGTAGATTCCGATTGTCCCAAATAATTGTATTCGAATAAATAATCCGTTGGTCGGTCCAAAGCATAACTGAAATTTGTTTCAGAGTTTGGGAGTGAATTGTAGACAAACATCCCTGCAAACAAGCGCAGGTTGTAATGTCGGTCTTTTGGGGTCCATTTTCTGATTTCATACGACATGCTAAGCTTTCCGAAATGACCAGAAAGTTGGGCATCTGCTTGCCATCGTTTAAAATCCTGAATGTCATTTTTTATGCTCATATAACGCACATTAAACACCTGGTAGGGTGGAATTTCATTTTGATCTAAAAAACTTCTGGAGTTGTCTTTTTGAATGTTAATGTATCGCAATGTTAAACGGCGTAATGCGTTGGATCTCAAGTTATTAACATCCAAAAATGTAAATCGGGCAAAGGGTTGTATTTTGGTGATAAAATCGCCATAATTAAAACTAGAACGATCTAGAGTTAGTCCATAAATGGAATGGTAAAGATTTTCTTTTTCGTAAAACCTATTGAATACAATTTTTGCACTTCCGGTAAGAGATTTGGATTGAGTGCCGTAGGTTGGTGTTATGGCATAAATTACAGGTTTGGATAACAGGCCTTTGTTGTTAAAATTTAGACCAACCCTTAAGCCGTCATAAACGTTTTGAAATTCTGCAATCGGGATGAGGTATATTTGATTATAATTCGGATCATCAACGTCTTTAAAAAGCCGAAACTGCAAGGGTTTGTTTAACCCAAAGGTTGTGTTAATTTTTTTCCTGTTGTTTTTTAAATTAAATTCTGGAGTTTTTCCATCCCGATTTAACACAAACGATTTGGCCTCAGAATTGGGTAACCATAGGGTTTTTTCCCCCTTAAAACCTGGAATCCATTGGGTGAAAATATCGGACTTTTCCTTTTCTGCGGTTAGGGTAACAGGATAGGCACCTTGTCTTCGGTTTTTTAGTGTAATTTTTGTCGAGTCATTTTGCCGTTGAACGGCTTTTATTTTGTAATCGGCGCTGTAATATTGCGTAATAAATTCATCAAAAAACCAACTTAAATCTTTGGTTGTCTTGGTCTCCATAAACCGTCTGAAAGTCGCCGTTGAAGTAATTTCGTTGGATTGTTGATTTAACAATTCTCGAATCCACAAAATGGGATCATCATTCTCGATGTAATCGTTGAGATACAACAGGGCTAAGGCCGATTTAAAGCGCGAGGTAAACCGCTCATTGAAATTTAAAAGCTGCTCTTTAGGAAGCGTTAATGCTTGATCTCTGCCCCGCAATAACATCTGTTGGGATGATAATTTATATTGTTCGTTAAATTTTAATTTTGAGAAATTAAAATGACGTAGTCCCCAAACTTTAGATAATTTTCCGATAAGTTTTTGTTCGGGATAATTGGTCTCAATATAATGCATGAAAAGCACCATTTGCACCCCATAATTGAGCCAATATTCTTGTCTTGGATCCACACGAAAAGCAGTTTCAACAAATTTTTTGATGACATTTTTTGCAATAACCAATTCGTATTCAAATTCTTTACTGAAGGGCGATAAAATATCGGGAAGCAAAGCCAATCCATACAAACTGTTTTTTTTCAATTCGATTTCCGATAACACCAATTTGGACTCCGGAAGTGGGCCTAAATTGAGTTCTAAAAAATCAAATACCCGCTGAAAATAAGAACGTTCTTGTGCAGAATCTATGGTTTTGTGTTTGATGTTGGTTTGCACCAATGCGTTATTAATTTCAAATGTTTTAAATTCTTTTGAAGTCAAAAATAATTTGTGAGAGGTCACGTTTTCGCCCTCAAAAGTATAAACCAATCGGTCGTAATTTTCACGAACAGAAACGACCTTTAGGGCGCTGTGCGGATGATACGTTTTGGGCAAATTCAAAATTAATTTCACATCCGATTTTGAAGCATACAAATCGTCAAAATTATAATTGCTGTAGGATTTCCATTCCTTATTTTTAAACACGCAAGGTGTTAAGTACCAGTGGTTTAGATTAAATTCATCTTGTTTGGTTACGCCATAGTTTGTGAATTTGTCGCTTGGAATTTGCAGATTGTAAGTTAGACTTATCGTCACGCTATCTCCAGGATTAATCGGGGCATCGAGTTTAATTTTTAAAATGTCTGGAGCGTCCCATTTTCGACTAAAACTCAACGATTTATTGGAGTTTGTATTTTCAATAGTTTTGATTGTAGTATAACCGCGATGCTTTGATTTTGCGGTGTACAATTGCGTTTGAAATTCATTTAGAAATTTTTTAGTTAACGGCGAGTTTGGGCTGCTAAAGCTCGAAATCCAATCGTTCAAATGAATCTCATGAAGCGCAATTTCAGATTGATTTTCATAATGTATTTGTTGTTGAATTTGAATTTCATGCGACTCTGGTTGCACCGTTGCACGAACTTCAATGCGGTGTTGAGCCCACAAGCTGGTGTTGCTCAATCCTAAACAAAGGATTGCAATAACGTATAGGTTTCCTATGGTATTTGGTTTTGGTCTTAAGATGGCAATTAAAAATTTGGACTGAGTTGAAATTGTTTGTAAAAAGCATCCAAAATTGCCGTCACTTCATCAGGTGTATCTACAAGATGAATTAAATCCAAATCGCCTGGACTGATGGCTTTATGATCAACTAACAAGGTCGTTTTAATCCATTCTAAAAGACCTTTCCAATAGGGTGTTCCTACAAGGATGATAGGAAATTTTTCAATTTTATTGGTTTGAATTAAAGTAATGGCTTCAAAGAGTTCATCTAAAGTTCCAAAACCGCCGGGCATGACAACAAATCCCTGAGAATATTTGACAAACATCACTTTGCGAACGAAGAAATAATCAAAATCTAAACTTTTATCCGAATCGATAAAAGGGTTGTCGTGCTGCTCAAAGGGGAGATCAATATTCAACCCCACCGAGGTTCCTCCGGCTTGATTGGCGCCTTTGTTTCCGGCTTCCATAATTCCTGGCCCTCCGCCAGTAATTACGCCATATCCCGATTTTACGATCGCTTCAGCGATTTCTACGGCTAAGTGGTAGTAGGGGCTAGATTGGGCTGTTCTGGCCGATCCAAAAATTGAAACACAAGGTCCAATTTTACTCATTTTTTCAAAACCATTAACAAATTCACCCATGATTTTAAACAAAGCCCAAGAGTCGTTGGTTTTAATTTCATTCCAGCTTTTGTGTTGTTGTAATCGCATAGTGTAATAAATTAACGTACTAAAGTAATTCTTTTTTTAAATATTTAGCCGTATGGCTTGTTTTGTTTTTTATGAGTGCTTCTGGAGTTCCTGCACCAACAATTGTGCCACCCCCTTTGCCACCTTCGGGACCAACGTCAATGATGTAGTCAACGACTTTAATAACATCCAAGTTATGTTCGATAATAACCACCGTGTTTCCTTTATCGACCAGTTTGTTTAAAACCTCTAATAAAACTCGAATATCTTCAAAATGAAGTCCTGTTGTGGGCTCGTCCAAAATATAAATCGTGTTCCCCGTATCACGTTTGCTGAGTTCTGTAGCCAGTTTGATGCGTTGCGCCTCGCCACCAGAAAGGGTAGTGCTTTGTTGTCCCAAAGTAATGTAGCCAAGACCAACGTCTTTTATGGTTTTTAGTTTTCTATAAATTTTTGGAATATGCTCAAAGAAATCCACGGCCTCATTGATGGTCATATTCAACACATCACTGATGGATTTTCCTTTGTAGCGAATTTCCAAGGTTTCTCTATTAAAACGTTTTCCCATACAAGTTTCACATTCCACATAAACATCTGGAAGAAAATTCATTTCAATAACACGCAAGCCCCCTCCTTTACAAGTTTCGCATCGTCCTCCTGAGACGTTAAAACTAAATCGGCCTGGTTTGTAACCACGAATCATAGCTTCGGGAATTTTGGCAAAAAGATTACGGATTTCAGAAAAAACACCCGTATAAGTTGCAGGATTACTCCTTGGCGTTCTGCCGATAGGCGTTTGATTAATGTCGATAACTTTGTCAAGATGTTCTAACCCTTTAATGGATTTGTAGGGAAGCGGCTCTTTAACACCATTAAAATAATGATTGTTCAAAATCGGATAAAGCGTCTCATTAATTAATGTCGATTTTCCGCTGCCCGAAACTCCAGTAACGCCAACCATGGTTCCCAACGGAAGTGCAATCGAAACACCTTTTAAATTATTTCCTGTACATCCCTTTAATTCCAAAACATGCCCATTTCCCTTGCGCCGTTGTTTTGGAACTTCAATAGCTTTATCCCCTCTCAAATAGGCCGCAGTTATTGTGTCAGCAGAATAAATTTCCGAGGGACTGCCTTGACTGATAATCGAACCGCCAAACTTTCCAGCGTGCGGCCCTATATCGATAATATGATCTGCTTGCTCGATCATGTCTTTGTCATGTTCCACCACAATGACCGTATTTCCCACATCTCGAAGGGTTTCAAGCGATTGAATCAGCTTTTGATTATCGCGTTGATGAAGCCCAATGCTCGGCTCGTCCAAAATGTACAAAACGCCCACCAGTTCAGTTCCGATTTGTGTTGCCAATCGAATGCGTTGCGCTTCACCTCCAGAAAGTGATTTTGAGCTTCGATTTAGGTTTAAATAATCCAATCCAACATCCAACAAAAATTGCAAACGCATGCGAATTTCTTTGATGATTTCGTGAGCAATGGCCTTTTGAGTGGTTGATAAATGGTTGGGTAAATCTTCAAACCAATCCACCAATTCACGAATATCCATTTGAACTACATCCGAAATACTTTTTCCATGAATTCTAAAATAATGGGCTTCTTTTCTTAATCTTGATCCCTCGCAACTGGGGCAATCAATATGATCCATAAATCCTTTGGCCCATCGCTTAATGCCATGAGAGTCCGTAGATTTGAATTGATATTCGATAAAATGGGCAATACCATCAAAATCTATATCGTACTTACGAGAAACTCCAAGCGATTTACTGTTTACAGCGTAGGTTTCTTTCCCACCGTACAAAATAACATTCATGGCTTCTTTTGGAATATTTTCAATGGGGTCCGAAAGTTTAAACTCATAGCGCTGTGCAATAAGTTCCAATTGTTTATAAATCCACGAATTTTTTTTAGTATCCAAAGAAGCAATCCCGCCATTTTGAATTGAAAGTTTTGGATTTGGAATGATTTTATTAACATTCACTTTATAAATACTCCCGATTCCATTGCAATCTGGACAAGCCCCTTTCGGAGAATTGAACGAAAAATTATTCGGCTCCGGATTGGGATACGAAATCCCTGAAGTTGGACACATGAGATTTCGACTGAAATAGCGAGGGGTTTTGGAAGATTCACTAATAATCATCAACACATCATCGCCTTGTTTCATTGCCGTCTCAATGCTGTCCTTTAAGCGTTTCGATGCTGATGCGTTGGTGTCAATTTTTAAACGATCAATTACCACCTCAATATCGTGCGTTTTGTAGCGGTCTAACCGCATGCCAGGCGTGATGTCAACAACAACACCATCGACACGAACTTTAACAAAACCTTGTTTTGCAATCTGCTCAAAAAGATCTCGATAATGGCCTTTTCTGGAGCGAATTAGTGGGGCTAAAATTGAAATACGCTGATTTTGAAATGCTTCTGAAATTAGGGCTATGATTTGCGAATCATCATAACGTACCATTTTTTCATTCGTTTCGTAACTAAACGCATCGGCGGCACGGGCATATAAAAGACGCAAAAAATCATACACTTCGGTTATGGTACCCACCGTAGAACGTGGGGATTTGCTGGTGGTTTTTTGCTCAATTGCAATGACAGGCGACAACCCATCAATTTTGTCAACATCTGGTCGCTCCAGCGACCCTAAAAACTGACGGGCATAAGCCGAAAATGTTTCGATGTAACGCCGTTGGCCTTCCGCATAAATCGTGTCAAATGCCAGAGAGGATTTCCCACTTCCTGACAGCCCCGTAATGACCACCAATTTATCTCGCGGGATATCAACATCGATATTCTTTAAGTTGTGAACACGTGCACCTTTGACTTCTATGTATTCTTCAATTTTTTTCATTTATTCATCGTAAAATTCACCCTTGCCCTGACGAATGATTGTGGGTGTACTAGTGGTGGCGTCAACCACGGTCGAAGGAATATTTCCACCAAATCCGCTATCGATAACGACATCAACTTTATGCCGCCATTCGTTATAAATTATCTCAGGATCTGTGGTATAATCAATAATGCGATCATCGTCGTGAATTGAGGTCGTTAAAATGGGATTTCCAAGCTGTTTCACGATTTCCAAAATAACAGAATGGTTTGGAACTCTTATCCCCACTGTTTTACGTTTTTTAAACGGGTGTGGTAGTGCTTTGTTACTGGGTAAAATGAAAGTAAAAGCACCTGGCAGATAGCGTTTTAAGAGTTTAAATGTAGGCAAATCCAACTGTGCTGTGTAATCACTTAAATGGCTTAGGTTATGACAAATAAAAGCCATGTTTGTTCGTTCTAGTTTTTGCCCCTTGATTTGAGCCAAACGCTGCATGGCTTTGAGATGTTTCACATCGCAACCAAGCGCATAGACCGTATCGGTTGGGTAAATGACCAACCCGCCACGACGAAGCGATTGCACGACTTTATCTACCATTCTTGGATGGGGATTTTCAGGGTATATTTTTAAAAATTCTGCCATGCTTAAGATATGATTTCCAGTTTAGCAAAACGCAAAAGAAGTTTTTTAACCCCCACACTTTTAAAATTAATTTCAGCTTTCAAATCTGCACCTTTTCCTTCAATAGTTACAACCTCTCCCTGTCCAAACCGCTGATGGTTTACAACATTTCCGACAGCCAATTTTGAATCAAATAAATTGGTTTTAGTAGGCGACGAGCTTATTTTTTTTAAATGCTTTGGAACGGTGTTTTGGGGAGCGAATTTCTTTTTTGGCGTTGGTTTTGAATAGGTTGGTTTTTTGTAACGAATTTGATTGGGTTCAATGTCGCCAAAAATATCGGCGCTAAGCATGGGGTTAAAACGTTGCGCTTCTTTGGGGGTGGTGATGTCGAGGTATTGATCGTCAATTTCTTCAATAAATCGGCTGGGTTCAGCATCGATGAGTTTCCCCCATCGGTAGCGCGAAAGCGCATAGGTCAAATACACTTGCTTTTCGGCTCGAGTGACCGCAACATAAAACAGCCGTCGTTCTTCCTCGAGTTCGCTTCTTGTATTCATGCTCATCGCACTTGGAAATAAATCCTCTTCCAGGCCTACTATGTAAACATATGAAAATTCAAGTCCTTTGGCCAAATGGATGGTCATCAGGGCGACTTTATTTTGATCATTGGATTGCTCGTTGTCCAGATCTGTGGCTAGAGCAACATCTTCTAAAAACTCCGTGAGTGATCCTGTAGAATCGGCCAATTCTCGTTGTCCTTCAACAAAATCTTTAATCCCGTTAAGAAGTTCTTCCACATTTTCCATCCGAGTAACCCCCTCTGGAGTGCCGTCTTTTTTAAATTCTTTAATTAGCCCAGAAACACGACACACATGTTCGGCCAGCTCAAATGCATTGGCTGTTGTATTCATGACTTGAAAACTTTCAATCATCGTGCAAAAATTTGAAAGTTTTGTTTTGATTCCGGCGTTCAGGTTGATTGGGGTTGTTTGAATCTGTTTTAAAATTTCAAAAATCGATTGTCCTGCAGTGTTGGCCGCCACAATAAGGCGGTCCACCGTGGTCTGTCCAATGCCCCTGGCAGGGAAATTAATGATGCGTTTTACGGCCTCTTCGTCAGAGGGATTAACAATGAGTCGAAGGTAGGATAGGACGTCTTTAATTTCTTTGCGCTGATAAAACGATAATCCGCCATAAATTCTGTAATCGATGTTTCGTTTTCGCAAAGCATCTTCAATGGCTCGAGATTGCGCATTGGTTCGGTAGAGCACTGCAAAATCGGAATTTTTGGCTTGGCGATTCATTTTATTTTCAAAAATGGAACTGGCCACATAACGCCCTTCGTCTCCATCTGTTAGGGATCGATTCACAACAATTTTTGCTCCCTCATCATTGGCCGTCCAAACCACTTTGTCGAGTTTGGTTTTATTTTTATCAATGATGGAATTAGCCGCATTTACTATGGTTTTTGTAGAACGGTAATTTTGTTCTAAACGATACACTTTGACATCGTCATAATCCCGCTGAAAATTTAAAATATTATTGATGTTAGCCCCCCGAAAGGCGTAAATACTTTGCGCGTCATCGCCGACCACACAAATGTTTTGAAAACGATCTGAGAGTGCTCTAACAATCAGGTATTGCGAGTGGTTGGTGTCTTGATACTCGTCCACCAAAATGTAACGAAACCGTTGTTGATATTTGGCCAAAACATCAGGAAATCTTGTGAGTAACTCGTTGGTTTTCAGTAGTAAATCATCAAAATCCATTGCTCCGGCTTTAAAACATCGGTCCACATAATTTTTATAAATTTCACCTAATTTTGGTCGTTTGGCCATGGTGTCTGCTTCAATTAATTCTGGATTTTGAAAATAAGCCCTGACGGTGATTAAACTATTTTTATAGGACGAAATTCTAGAAAATATCTGTTTGTATTTGTAGAGATCTTTGTCCAAATTCATCTCTTTGATAATGGACGCCACCAAACGCTGGGAATCTTGAGTATCGTAGATGGTAAAATTAGAGGGGTATCCTAATTTATCCGCTTCAAATCGTAAAATTTTAGCAAACACCGAATGGAAGGTCCCCATCCATAGGTTTTTGGCTTCGCTGTCGCCAACAATTGATGCAATTCGAGATTTCATTTCACGAGCGGCTTTGTTGGTAAAAGTGAGCGCAAGAATGTTGAAAGGATCGACATCCTGACTCATAAGATAGGCAATACGATAGGTCAGGACCCGTGTTTTTCCAGACCCAGCACCTGCAATAACAATCATGGGGCCGTCCTTTTGCAGCGTGGGGGCCAACTGGGCCTCGTTGAGTTGGTCTAAATAGGTTTTCAAATTTTCAATTTTCAGACTGTGAATTTATGAAATGTAATCGGGGAATATATTGGCTTTAACGAATAATTATAAACAATTACGGATTCGCTTTAAATTAGTAAATTAGTGGTCCAATATTAATCCAAATTTTATGGAAAAAGAATTTTTAGGTCTACTGGTATATTGCATTCCAGCGTTGGTTACTGGGGCCATTGCATTTTTGTTTTTTAGAGAGCATACCGATAACGAAAATAATCGTCGAAATTTTATTCTGAAAGAGCAACACCGCAAAGAGGTTTTACCCATAAAACTTCAGGCCTACGAACGTTTGGCGTTGCTTTTGGAGCGCATTGCACCGCATCATTTGTTGAAGCGTGTAGCGCCAATTTCACCTCAAGTTAGGGACTATAAAAATTTGTTAATCAATACCATTGAACAGGAATATGAGCATAATTTGTCTCAACAAATTTATGTTTCTGACCCTTGCTGGCGGATGTTATCTGCGGCCAAAAACAGCAGCATTCAGATTATCATGGCCATGGAGGATACGGCGGTCGAATCTGCTGAAGATGCCCGTCCGTTATTACTCGATGCGTTGTCTAAAAGCGAAATTACTCCAAGTCGAGCTTTAGCTTTTTTAAAAGACGAAATTGCAACAGAATTACGATAATTTATGGCTGATGCCCTTTTGCAAACTCCCATTGATTATTTGAAAGGCGTTGGTCCAAATCGTGCAGCGCTGTTGCGCAGCGAATTGGGCATTCAGACCTATCAAGATTTAATTCACTTGTTTCCCAATCGCTATATCGATCGAACACAATTTTACACGATAAACGGTTTGCAAAAAAACACGTCGGAGGTGCAAATTGTAGGTCGAGTTACTTCAATTCGTGAAGTCCAACAAAAACGAGGAAAACGCTTAGTAGCAACATTCCGTGATGCTTCAGGGCAGATGGAATTGGTTTGGTTCCGGGGGCACAAATGGATCAAAGCGCAACTTAAACCCAATGTGGACTATGTGGCTTTTGGAAAAGTCAATTGGTTTAATGGTCAATTTAGCATGCCTCATCCTGAATTGGAACTTAAATCCGAATACGATCGTGGCCTTCGGACTGCCATACAACCCGTTTATCCATCAACTGAAAAACTTGGCAATCAGGGCATTTCCAATCGAGTTTTGATAAAATTGATGGAGCAGCTTTTTTCTCAAATTAAGGTACAATTTGAAGAGTCTTTATCTGACGATATTTTAATCCAAAACAAATTTATTTCAAAGCAAGATGCCCTGCGTAACATTCATTTTCCAAAATCTCAATCGTTGCTATCAAAAGCGCAATTTCGATTGAAATTTGAAGAATTGTTTTACATTCAACTTCAATTGGTCCATAAAAATTTGGTTAGAAAATCAAAAATAAAAGGATTCAATTTTGAGCGTGTTGGTCCCTATTTTAATCGCTTTTATGGCAGTCATTTGCCGTTTGAGTTGACCAACGCCCAAAAACGTGTCATTAAAGATATACGAACGGATATGGGGAGTAATGCCCAAATGAACCGTTTGCTTCAGGGCGATGTCGGTTCGGGTAAAACCATTGTGGCGTTTTTATCTATGCTTATTGCTATTGACAACGGGTTTCAAGCTACAATGATGGCACCTACGGAGATTCTGGCCAATCAACACTACAGCGGTTTAAAACCGTTATGTGAAGCGATCGGATTGCGTTTAGCATTGTTAACAGGGTCCTCTAAAACGTCCGAACGTAAACGCATTCATGCGCAATTGGAGGATGGAGATTTGCACATCCTAGTGGGTACCCATGCCATTTTAGAAGATAAAGTTCAATTTAACAATTTGGGCTTAGCTATTATTGATGAACAGCACCGCTTTGGGGTGGCTCAACGAAGTAAATTGTGGCACAAAAATACCACCCCACCCCATGTCTTGGTAATGACTGCTACCCCAATTCCAAGGACTCTGGCCATGTCGGTTTATGGCGATTTAGATATTTCAGTAATTGATGAATTGCCGCCTGGCCGAAAACCAGTCAAAACCGTTCATCGCTTCGACAGCAACCGCCTCAAAGTTTTTCGTTTTATAAAAGATGAAATTACCAAAGGACGGCAAGTGTATTTTGTTTACCCACTAATCAAGGAAAGTCAAACTTTAGATTTTAAAGATTTGATGGATGGTTATGAGAGTATTTCTAGAGAATTTCCCAAACCCGATTATCAAATTTCAATAGTTCACGGTCAAATGAAAGCAGCCGATAAAGCATACGAAATGCAACGGTTTATTAAGGGGGAAACCCAAATTATGGTAGCCACAACGGTCATTGAAGTAGGTGTCAATATTCCCAATGCCTCTGTGATGGTTATTGAAAGTGCAGAACGTTTTGGACTATCGCAACTGCATCAGCTTCGTGGACGAGTGGGGCGAGGCGCAGAGCAGAGCTATTGCATTTTGATGACAAGCCATAAATTGGGCGACGACAGTCAAACTCGAATGCAAACTATGGTTCGCTCTACGGACGGGTTTGAAATTGCTGAAGTTGATCTAAAACTTCGCGGACCAGGCGATATTATGGGGACACAACAAAGCGGTGTGTTACGACTAAAAATAGCCAATATTATTCAGGACAAAGCCCTGCTGGGGTTGGCCAGACAATGGGCCAAAACCCTTCTAAAAGAAGACCCCAATTTGACGTTACCAAAAAACATCCCCATCCATAAAACCTATCTTAAACTGGGGAAATATAAAAACATTTGGAATTACATCAGTTGATGATAAAATAATACGGTATCAATCTATAAATTGAATTGAAATTTTATCTTTGCTTAAATCAAAAAATAAATGACATTAATAAAATCCATTTCGGGAATTCGAGGCACCATTGGCGGGAACGTTTCAGAAAATTTAACTCCTATTGACGTTGTAAAATTTGCGGCCGCCTATGGCATGTGGGTCAAAGAACAACGTGAAAAAACGAATTATAGAGTAGTAGTGGGACGCGATGCACGAATGTCGGGCGAGATGATTCAAAACTTGGTGATGAACACCCTAATTGGAATGGGCATCGATGTCATAAATTTGGGGTTATCCACCACACCAACGGTTGAAATTGCCGTACCTATGGAGCATGCCGATGGCGGAATAATTTTAACCGCCAGTCACAATCCAAAACAATGGAATGCCCTCAAATTACTAGACAACAATGGCGAATTTTTAAATGCAACTTTTAGCCAACGCGTATTGGACTTGGCAAGCAGCGAAGAAGTGACGTTTGCATCTGTTGATGATTTGGGTAAAATTACAAATAACCAGGCCTATTTTGATTTGCATATAGATGAAGTTTTAAAACTGGATTATGTGGATGCTTCGGCCATAGCATCCTGTCGTTTTAAGGTGGTTGTGGACGGCGTAAACTCAACAGGAGGCATTGCTGTACCATTGCTTCTAGAACGCCTTGGCGTTGAGCCCATTTTATTGCATTGTCATCCCGATGGAAATTTTGCTCACAACCCAGAGCCCCTAAAAGCACATCTGACGGATCTATCGGAAAAAGTTAAACAAACGGGCGCCGATTTTGGTATAGCCGTAGACCCTGATGTGGATCGTTTGGCTTTTATGGATGAAACAGGAACATTGTTTGGGGAAGAATACACTTTAGTGGCTTGCTCCGATTTTGTGCTGAGCCGAAATCCAGGCAACACGGTTAGTAATTTAAGTTCCACACGAGCGTTAAGAGATGTCACAGAACAACACGGCGGGGCTTACACGGCCAGTGCTGTAGGCGAAGTTAATGTCGTCAGTGCCATGAAGGCCAACAAGGCCGTCATTGGGGGTGAAGGCAACGGTGGAATTATTCTTCCGGAAGCCCACTTTGGTCGCGATGCCCTTGTTGGAATTGCATTGTTTTTAAGTCTTTTGGCTGAAAAACAAATGCCAGTTAGCGCTTTAAAACGCACTTATCCGTTGTATTTTATGAGCAAAAAGAAAGTGGATTTAGACCCCACTATTAACGTTGAAAATGTATTAAAATCCATTGAAACACAATACCAAAACGAACAACTGACTACGGTTGACGGCGTAAAAATTGATTTTTCTAAGAGCTGGGTTCACCTTCGGAAAAGTAACACCGAACCGATTATTAGAATTTACACTGAAGCCCCATCGCAACAAGAAGCTGATGCGCTGGCCGATCGGTTTATTTTAGAACTTAAAGCCCTGTCATAAATATCTCCATCATTGTTTTAATTTTTCTTAAAATAAATGTGACTTTTTAAGCTTACATGGGTCGAAATAATATGGATATGTACATATTATTTTGTTGTAGCTGTTCATAACATTCTAAAATAATTTTAAATAAAACAATGAGTAAATTAGCAAACCCAAATATTATTTCGAGCTTGATGGCTTGTTTATTATTTATCAATTCTTGTAGTATTTTAAGGCCTAATCCTGGTTCCACAACAATAAAAAATCCTAAAATCAGAAATACGATTCATATAAAACTTACGAGTGAGTCTAAAATCAATTTTAAAGCCCCCAATGTCTGGATAACCATTTATGGTTATGACCAATTACTAGCGGATGTAGAGGCGAGTATTATTTATCAAAAGAAACTAAGTATTACTGAATTGCCCTACAATTTCGATTTAGAATTGCCCGAGAACCCAGAATCTCTCATAAAACCAAAAGTATCAAGTATCGAAAATGCAGAATATTATTTATCTGTATACTGCGATCATAATAAAAATGCTAAGGATGATAAAGGCGATATCAAAATTGATTTTGACAAAGGATTTCCCAAAATTGACATAAAATCGAAAGACATTCAAACCTTTTATCTTAAAACACAATAAGATTTGTGTATTATCGAGGTCGAGAACGGTAAAGCTTGTTGATAGATGCTAAGAACGCCTAATTAAACCTAAACGTTGCGGTGTTTCCATCGTTTGTGAGTCCAAAGATAATATTCTGGGGCTTCGTAGATTTGTTGTTCAACTAAGCCCATAAATCGGTCCGTAATTTCGTAATCCTTAAAATCGTTGGGGGTGTCGGTAATCGTTTGAAACGTTGTTTCGTAAAACCCGCGTTTTACCCGTTTTACAGAAAAAAACACCACAGGCATGTCGAGTTTTTTGGACAACATTTCCGCTCCAGTATGAACGGGAACTTCAACGCCCATAAACTTATACCAATGGTAGGCCTTGTGTAATTTTGGGCTTTGATCGGCCGCAAATCCATTGATAGTCAATACCCCTTTTTTTTTATTTTCAACAAGAACGCCAATGGATTCTTTGGTTGTAATCAAATAACTGTCGTAACGGGCTCTGATTTTTTTTACCAGTTTATCAAAATATTTGTTGTTTAATTTTTTATAAATCGCAAAGGTCAGATGACTGGTGTAAGCTTGGAGGATAAAAATCCATTCCCAACTGCCGTAGTGAGCACACATCAGAGCGATGCTTTTTTGGCGTTTTTCATAATCCTGAATCAATTCAACATTGGTAAATTTAAATCGGGCTTTCATGTCTTCCACACTAATATTCATGGACTTGATGGCTTCTAAAATCATATCGCATAAATGATGAAAAAACCGTTTTGCAATGCGTTTGCGCTCGGCGTCTGTTTTTTCTGGAAATACTAATTTCAGGTTTTCTAAAACCGTCTTTTTTCGGTAACCCACAATATGGTAAAGAATAACAAAAAGGCCATCGGAGACCACATACAAAAGACGAAAGGGTAGGATGGAAACCAACCAAAGCCAAGGATAAATAAGCACAAAGGCCAAAAGATGCATAAATAAATGCTTAAATTTACCCGACAAAGATAATTTATTTTACAAGATTAAAGCGTTTTAATCCATGAACATTCACACTCTAATTGTCATTATTAGACATCTGTTGGTTACCTACCGGGCGTTTCGTGATGATCTTTTTTTTAACCCCTA
>CAJXUB010000011.1 GCA_913061125.1 uncultured Flavobacteriaceae bacterium | reverse complement strand
ATAATAAGACATGGCAAGATCATTAAAAAAAGGACCTTACGTTCATTATAAATTGGAAAGAAAAGTGGCTGCAAATGTAGAAGCCAACAAAAAATCGGTCATCAAAACCTGGTCTCGAGCCAGTATGATTACTCCAGATTTTGTTGGGCAAACCATCGCCGTACACAATGGGCGTCAGTTTGTTCCTGTTTACATTACAGAAAACATGGTAGGTCATAAGTTAGGAGAATTTTCGCCAACACGTTCGTTTAGAGGACACGCTGGTGCTAAAAATAAAGGTAAAAAATAAACGCTATGGGAAGTCGTAAAAAACAAATGGCAGACACAATAAAAGCCAACAAAAAGCAAGTCGCTTTTGCGAAGCTTAACAATTGTCCTACGTCACCAAGAAAAATGCGTTTAGTTGCGGACTTGGTTCGTGGTGAGAAAGTAGAAAAGGCACTCAATATTTTGAGATTTAGCCAAAAAGAAGCATCTCGTCGCTTGGAAAAGCTTGTTCTTTCAGCGGTTGCCAATTGGCAAGCCAAAAATGAAGATGCAGACATTGAAGCAGCCAATTTATTCATTAAAGAGATCCGTGTGGATGGTGGATCGATGTTAAAAAGACTTCGACCAGCACCACAAGGACGTGCACACCGAATTAGAAAACGCTCCAACCACGTTACTGTCGTACTTGGAGCTAACAATAACACAGAAAGTAATTAATACATGGGACAGAAGACAAATCCGATAGGAAATCGCCTGGGCATTATCAGAGGTTGGGAATCCAACTGGTATGGTGGAAATGATTATGGTGACAAATTGGCCGAAGACGACAAGATCAGAAAGTACATTTTTGTGCGTTTGGCCAAAGCCAGTGTATCTCGAGTTATTATAGAAAGAACCTTAAAACTTGTGACCATCACCATAACGACAGCCCGCCCGGGAATCATTATTGGTAAAGGTGGTCAGGAAGTTGATAAGCTAAAAGAAGAGTTAAGAAAATTAACTGGGAAAGACATTCAATTGAACATCATTGAAATCAAACGACCTGAATTAGACGCTTTTCTAGTGGCCTCAAGTATTGCCCGTCAAATTGAAAATCGAATTTCTTACAAACGTGCCATCAAAATGGCCATCGCGGCTACCATGCGTATGAACGCTGAAGGTATAAAAATTCAGATTAGTGGTCGGTTGAATGGTGCAGAGATGGCTCGAAATGAGCATTATAAGGAAGGTCGTATTCCATTATCCACTTTTAGGGCTGATATTGATTATGCTCTAGTTGAAGCCCACACTACCTATGGTCGTTTGGGAATTAAAGTGTGGATTATGAAAGGCGAAGTTTATGGAAAGCGCGAATTGTCTCCCTTAGTTGGATTGTCCAAAAAAGGCGATCGCGGTGGTCGTTCGAACTCAAAAAATCGTCGTAGAAAGTAATTTTTTAAATACAAAGAAATGTTACAACCGAAAAAGACAAAATACCGCAAGGTCCAAAAAGGACGTATGAAAGGGAACTCTGGAAGAGGTCATCAGCTTTCTAATGGTATGTTTGGTATAAAATCATTAGACTCCAACTTTTTGACGTCACGTCAAATTGAGGCCGCTCGTATCGCTGCAACGCGTTACATGAAAAGAGAAGGCCAGCTTTGGATTAAAATATTTCCAGATAAGCCCATCACCAAAAAACCTCTTGAGGTTCGTATGGGTAAGGGTAAAGGAGCTGTGGAATATTGGGCTGCGGTGGTTAAGCCGGGTCGAATCCTATTTGAAGTTGGTGGTGTTCCTATCGAAGTTGCACGAGAGGCGCTTCGATTGGCTGCACAAAAACTGCCTGTTAAAACAAAATTTGTAATCGCTCGAGACTACGAAGCTTAATTAAACTGTATCATGAAACAATCAGAAATTAAAGAACTATCGACGGCTGAGTTACAAGAGAAACTTAGTGAAACCAAAAAAGCGTATGCCGATTTAAAAATGACGCACGCGGTATCACCTCTAGAAAACCCAATCCAGTTGCGTACTGTTAGACGCAATGTTGCACGATTGGCTACGGAGTTAACAAAACGAGACGACCAATAATTGTATTTGCTGAAGAGATGGAAAAAAGAAATTTAAGAAAAGAGCGTATCGGGATCGTTACTAGTAACAAAATGATGAAATCTATTGTGGTTTCTGAGGTTAAAAAAGTAAAGCATCCTATGTACGGAAAATTCGTACTTAAAACCAAAAAGTACGTGGCACACGACGAACAAAATGACTGCAACGAAGGCGATACTGTAAGGATCATGGAAACACGACCCTTGAGCAAATCCAAATGTTGGAGATTAGTAGAAATTATTGAAAGAGCGAAGTAATTATGGTACAACAAGAATCAAGATTAAAAGTAGCTGACAATACTGGAGCAAAAGAGGTTTTGACCATTCGAGTTTTGGGTGGAACAAAGCGTAGATATGCTTCACTTGGGGACAAAATTGTAGTGTCTGTTAAGGATGCAACGCCCAATGGCAATGTCAAAAAAGGTGCTGTATCTACAGCGGTGGTTGTTCGTACGGTAAAAGAAGTTCGTCGTCCAGACGGGTCCTACATACGATTTGACGATAACGCTTGTGTCCTACTTGATGCTAATGGCGAGATGAAAGGCACGCGTGTGTTTGGTCCTGTGGCTAGAGAGCTTCGCGATAAGAAATTCATGAAAATTGTTTCATTAGCACCAGAAGTGCTTTAAATATTAAACAATGGGAAAGTTAAAGATAAAAACAGGAGATACCGTTCGCGTGATAGCTGGAGATCATAAAGGATCTGAAGGAAAAGTGCTTACTGTATTTAACGACAAAAATAAAGCCATCGTTGAGGGGGTTAACATGATAAAAAAACACATGAAACCTAGTGCACAGAATCCTCAAGGCGGCATCGTAGAGAAAGAGGCAGCGATTCAAGTTTCCAACCTTTCACTTCTAACCTCAAAAGGAGAAATTACTCGAGTTGGGTATAGAACGGAAGATGGTAAAAAGGTACGCTACGCCAAAAAATCGAACGAAGTAATTTAAGAGTTATGACGTACACACCAAGATTAAAACAAGAATACAAGGACAAAGTAGTTGCTGCTTTAACTGAAGAGTTTGGGTACAACAATGTGATGCAAGTACCGAAGCTCACCAAAATTGTAATTTCAAAAGGCGTTGGCGCTGCTGTTGCCGACAAAAAATTAATCGATCACGCCGTTGATGAAATCACTAAAATTTCTGGGCAACAAGCTGTGGCAACCATTTCTAAAAAAGACGTGGCGTCCTTCAAGTTACGAAAAGGCATGCCCATTGGAGCTAAAGTTACACTCAGAGGCGAGCGTATGTATGAATTTTTGGACCGTTTGGTCACCTCTGCATTACCTCGAGTAAGAGATTTTAACGGGATAAAGGCCAACGGTTTTGATGGACGTGGAAATTACAACTTGGGCATTACGGAACAAATTATTTTTCCAGAAATTGACATCGATAAGGTGAATAAAATTTCGGGGATGGATATTTCTTTTGTAACCACTGCAGAAACAGACAAAGAAGCAAAATCATTATTAACAGAATTAGGATTACCTTTTAAAAAGAACTAAGCTATGGCAAAAGAATCAATGAAAGCCCGCGAGGTGAAACGAGCAAAAACCGTGGCCAAGTACGCTGCAAAGCGCAAAGCGCTTAAGGAAGCCGGAGATTATGAAGCCCTCCAGAAACTTCCCAAAAACGCCTCGCCAATCCGTATGCACAACCGATGTAAACTCACTGGACGTCCAAAAGGGTACATGCGACAGTTTGGAATTTCGAGAGTTACATTTAGAGAAATGGCCAACAAAGGACTAATTCCAGGAGTGAAAAAAGCCAGCTGGTAATACAATATAATCAGAATTATAAACGGGTTTTAGGTTCTAGAAATAGAAAACCGAAACCGAAAATTAATAACTATGAATACAGATCCAATAGCGGATTATTTAACAAGAATCAGAAACGCAGTTCGTGCCAATCATAAGGTGGTTGAAATTCCTGCATCTAATTTGAAAAAAGAAATTACTAAGATATTGTTCGACCAGGGCTATATTTTAAGTTATAAATTTGACGATTCTACGGCACAAGGGACCATTAAAATAGCCCTAAAATACACTAAAGACACCAAAGAGTCTGTCATAAAAAAAATCCAACGAATCAGCAAACCAGGTTTGCGTAAGTACGCCAGTTCTAAAGAACTACCGCGCATCCTTAACGGTCTTGGAATAGCCATCGTTTCTACCTCCCACGGCGTGATGACGGGAAAACAAGCTCAACGCGAAAACGTAGGTGGAGAAGTGTTGTGTTTCGTTTATTAATACAAAAGAATTAAAGACATGTCTAGAATAGGAAAAAATCCAATAACAATTCCAGAAGGTGTTACTATCGATGTAGCAGACCATGCCATAACTGTAAAAGGTAAACTTGGTGAATTAACACAGGAATACTCTGCAGTGACGTTCAAGGTTGAAGACAACACAGTAACCGTAGAGCGTCCTTCTGATCAAAAAGATCACAGAGCCAAACACGGGTTGTATAGAGCTTTGGTTAATAATATGATTCAAGGCGTAACGGCAGGATGGACCAAAGAATTGGAACTTGTTGGTGTAGGTTACAGAGCTTCAAATCAGGGTCAAAAACTGGATTTAGCTTTAGGATTTTCACACAACATCGTGTTGGATATAGCTCCGGAAGTTAAGGTTGAAACCATTTCGGAAAAAGGAAAAAATCCAATTGTAAAACTCACTTCATTTGACAAGCAGCTTGTTGGCCAAGTTGCTGCCAAAATCCGAGGGTTTAGAAAACCTGAACCATACAAAGGGAAAGGGATCAAATTTGTAGGTGAGCAAATACGAAGAAAAGCAGGTAAATCAGCATAAATATAATAGTATGGCACTGACAAAAACACAGAGAAGACAACGGATAAAAAACAGAATCAGAAAAACAGTTTCTGGGACTGCATCTCGCCCACGATTAAATGTTTTCAGGAGTAATAAAGAAATTTATGCGCAATTGATTGACGATGTTTCTGGTGTAACCATCGCTGCAGCATCGTCCAGAGATAAAGCATTTAGCGACCAAAAAGGGTCCAAAACAGAAATTGCTGCATTGGTTGGACAATCCGTTGCAGAAAAAGCCGTGAAGGCAGGTATAACTGATGTTTCGTTCGATAGAGCAGGTTACTTGTACCACGGGAGAGTAAAATCATTAGCAGAAGGCGCTAGAGAAGCCGGACTTAAATTTTAAAAGATATGTATCAAAAATACAAAAGCGCAGAACTAGTTAAACCAAGTGGTTTGGAATTGAAAGACCGTTTAGTAGGTGTTCAAAGAGTAACAAAAGTAACTAAAGGTGGACGTGCCTTCGGATTCTCAGCCATTGTGGTTGTTGGGGACGAGGCTGGTGTTGTTGGACATGGCCTAGGAAAATCTAAGGACGTAGCCAGCGCCATCGCAAAAGCTGTTGAGGATGCTAAGAAAAACTTAGTTCGAATCCCAATCATTAAAGGAACACTCCCTCACGAACAAAAAGGGAAATACGGTGGCGCAAGAGTGAACCTTATCCCTGCAGCTCCCGGTACCGGAGTTATTGCAGGAGGAGCCGTTCGTGTTGTTTTAGAAGCGGTTGGCGTTCATGATGTTCTCTCAAAGTCTCAAGGGTCCTCCAACCCACACAATGTGGTAAAAGCTACTTTTGATGCACTGTTGCAACTCAGAGATGCCAACAAGATTGCACGCGATCGTGGGATTTCTTTAGAAAAAGTGTTTAACGGTTAAGACGATAAGAATCATGGCGAAGATAAAAGTAACGAAACAAAAAAGCGCGATCAATAGAACCAAGAGACAAAAGCTAACATTGGAAGCCCTTGGATTGAAAAAAATTGGTCAAACAGTAGAACATGAAGCCACGCCTAATATTTTAGGAATGGTTCATAAAGTAAAACATTTAGTTTCTGTTGAAGAAGCTTAATCATAAGATAACTGAAAAATGAAATTAAGTAATTTAAAACCTGCAGAAGGTTCAGTTCAAAGTCCAGGAAAACGCGTTGGAAGGGGTCAAGGATCTGGTAAAGGCGGCACTGCCAAGCGAGGTCATAAAGGAGCCAAGTCACGCTCTGGTTATTCAAGAAAAATCGGATTTGAAGGTGGGCAAATGCCGCTCCAACGACGGGTACCTAAATTTGGATTCAAAAACATTAACCGTAAAGAATATCAGGGTATAAACCTTGATACCATACAGCAATTGGTGGACGATAAAAAAATAAAATCATCGTTAGATTTCAACACCATTGTTGAACTCCGTTTAGCACGAAAAAACGAGTTGGTTAAAATCTTAGGACGTGGCGAATTAAAAGCAAAATTAAAAGTATCTGCACACAAATTTACAGCATCAGCCAAAGCGGCCATTGAAGCTGCAGGTGGAGAAGCAGTAACCTTATAAACCTCTGAGAATGAAATTTATAGAGACCTTAAAAAACGTTTGGAAAATTACAGAACTCAAGGATAGAATTATCCTCACTCTGGGTCTGTTGTTGGTCTATCGTTTTGGAGCTCAGGTTGTTCTACCAGGGATTGATGCCACTCAGTTGGGGTCACTAGCATCCAACACAGATTCTGGACTTCTAGGGCTTCTTAACGCCTTTACCGGAGGTGCCTTTGCTAAAGCTTCAGTTTTTGCTCTTGGTATCATGCCTTACATTTCGGCATCTATTGTGGTTCAACTGATGGGAATTGCGATTCCTTATTTACAAAAACTTCAAAAGGAAGGTGCCAGTGGTCAAAAGAAAATAACTCAAATTACCCGATGGCTAACCATTGGAATTTGTTTGGTTCAAGCACCAGCCTACTTGGCGAGTTTACCGGCTCTTATGGGAGGAACACAAGCATTTACGCTTGGGCAGAGCGGTGTGTTCTATTTCTCTTCTGTGATTATTCTTGTCACAGGATGTATTTTTGCCATGTGGTTGGGTGAAAAAATTACGGACAAAGGTGTTGGAAATGGAATTTCCATTCTTATTATGGTTGGAATCATTGCTACAATGCCCTTGTCTTTTGCGCAGGAATTTGACTCTGCTGTGAACCAATCCCAAGGCGGATTAATCAAAATTCTTATTGAACTGGTCATTTGGTTTGCCATCATTTTGGCTTCCGTTATGCTAGTTATGGCGGTACGAAAAATTGCTGTTCAATATGCAAGAAGAACGGCGTCTGGTGGTTACGAAAAAAACATTATGGGCTCCCGTCAATACATCCCACTGAAGTTAAACGCTTCTGGTGTGATGCCTATCATTTTTGCACAAGCGATCATGTTTGTACCAGGATTGATTGGTGGGTTAGACATTTTAAAAGATTCGATTGTGGGCCAATGGTTGGTAGCCAACTTTGGTGGTAACAGTATGTTTGGACTGTGGTACAATATTGTATTTGGTCTATTGATTATTGTGTTTACCTATTTTTACACAGCGATTACGGTACCCACCAATAAAATGGCAGACGATTTGAAACGGAGCGGTGGGTTTATACCTGGGATACGTCCTGGAGGTGAGACCTCAGAGTATTTAGATAAAATCATGTCACAGATTACTCTACCGGGCTCAATTTTCTTGGCTCTTATTGCGGTATTCCCAGCCATAATTGTTCAAATCATGGACATTCAACCCGGTTGGGCACTGTTCTTTGGAGGAACATCGCTACTCATTATGGTAGGGGTAGCCATTGATACCATGCAACAGGTAAATTCTTACCTGCTTAATAAACATTACGACGGATTGATGAAGACCGGGAAAAACAGAAAATCAATATAACGGAATGGCAAAACAACCCGCAATAGAACAAGATGGAACCATCAGCGAAGCATTGTCCAATGCTATGTTTCGGGTGGAACTTGAAAATGGTCACATAGTGACTGCTCACATCTCTGGTAAAATGCGTATGCATTACATCAAGCTATTACCTGGGGATAAAGTAAAATTGGAAATGAGTCCTTACGATTTAACTAAGGCAAGAATAACGTACAGATATTAAAAATCAGTAAGAAGATGAAAGTTAGAGCATCAATAAAGAAACGAAGTGCCGATTGTAAAATCGTACGACGAAAAGGAAGACTTTACGTAATCAACAAAAAGAATCCTAGATTCAAACAAAGACAAGGTTAATTATGGCTAGAATTGCAGGGGTAGACATCCCAAAACAAAAAAGAGGAGTAATTTCATTAACGTACATCTACGGCATTGGAAGAAGCCGAGCTAAAGACATTTTGGCGGCAGCCAAAGTCGATGAAAGCACAAAAGTATCGGACTGGACCGATGAAGAAATTGGTAACATCCGTGCCGCAGTTGGCCAGTATACTATTGAAGGCGAATTGCGATCTGAAACGCAACTAAACATCAAGCGATTGATGGATATTGGGTGCTACAGAGGAATTCGTCACAGAGCTGGATTGCCACTTCGAGGACAACGTACCAAGAACAACTCCCGAACAAGAAAAGGTAAAAGAAAAACAGTTGCTAACAAGAAAAAAGTAACGAAATAATACATTAGTAATATGGCAAAGTCAAGTACTAAAAAACGCAAAGTGATTGTGGAATCTACAGGTGAGGCCCACATTACAGCTTCTTTTAACAACATTATTATCTCTTTGACCAATAAAAAAGGAGACGTCATCTCTTGGTCATCTGCAGGAAAAATGGGGTTTAGAGGATCTAAAAAGAACACACCTTATGCGGCACAATTGGCCGCCGAAGACGCTGTTGGAACAGCCAAAGAAGCTGGACTGAGAAAAGTTAAAGTTTATGTTAAAGGGCCTGGAAATGGGAGAGAGTCTGCCATTCGAAGCATTCACAACGGAGGTATTGAAGTTACAGAAATTATTGATGTGACACCAACGCCGCACAACGGCTGCAGACCCCCTAAGCGTAGAAGAGTATAAAATTTATAACACAAGTATAACAGAAAGACCAACCGTTGGCGAAGGATAAGATTAAGACCTGAATTCCCAACGGCTTTCAACTAAAACAACAAACATGGCAAGATATACTGGTCCTAAAACAAAAATCGCCAGAAAATTTGGCGAACCCATTTTTGGAGAAGATAAATCTTTTGAAAAAAGAAATTACCCTCCAGGGCAACACGGCAACAACCGCAGGAGAGGAAAAAAATCCGAATATGCCATCCAACTCATGGAGAAGCAGAAGGCAAAATACACTTACGGGATCCTCGAAAAACAATTTAGAAATTTATTTAAAAAAGCAACTGCAGCTGAAGGAATTACTGGTGAAGTACTACTTCAACTTTGTGAATCTCGATTGGATAATGTCGTTTACAGAATGGGATTATCCCCAACACGAAGCGGTGCCCGACAATTGGTGTCTCACCGTCACATTACCGTTAACGGAAAAGTTGTAAACATCCCTTCTTATTCTTTAAAAGCTGGCGACGTGGTAGCCGTTCGAGAGAAGTCAAAATCTTTAGAGGCCATTAATGCTTCTTTAGCCAATTCATCCGCCATTTATGAGTGGATTACATTTAACAACGATACAAAATCAGGAACGTTTGTATCAGTCCCCGCAAGAATTCAGATTCCAGAAAATATCAACGAACAGTTCATTGTCGAATTGTATTCTAAATAATTAACTGAAACACAAACCACTATGGCAATTTTAAATTTTCAGAAGCCCGATAAAGTCATCATGATTGATTCTACAGATTATGAAGGCAAATTTGAATTTAGACCTCTAGAACCCGGTTATGGTTTAACCGTTGGAAATGCCTTGAGAAGGGTACTACTATCTTCATTGGAAGGTTTTGCAATTACTTCAGTTAAAATCGAAGGTGTAGATCACGAATTCTCAACCATTACTGGTGTTGTAGAAGATGTAACTGAAATGATATTAAACTTGAAACAAATCCGTTTCAAACGTCAAATCGACGAAGTTGATAACGAGTCTGTTTCCATTTCCATTTCTGGTCAAGATAAAATAACTGCTGGAGACTTTCAGAAATTTATTTCTGGATTCCAGATTTTAAATTCCGACCACTTGATCTGTAATTTGGATCCTAAGGTTAATATATCAATGGAAATCACCATTGAAAAAGGGCGTGGATATGTTCCTGCAGAAGAGAATAAAAAATCAGCTGCAGCCGTTGGAACAATTTTTACAGATTCAATTTACACCCCCATAAAAAACGTAAAATACAGCGTGGAGAACTACCGAGTGGAACAAAAAACGGATTATGAAAAACTTGTTTTCGAAATCATTACAGACGGTTCTATAAACCCTCAAGATGCTCTCACGCAAGCTGCAAAAATCCTCATTCACCACTTCATGTTATTCTCTGATGAGCGAATCACTCTCGAAGCGGATGAGATTGCGCAAACTGAAACTTATGACGAAGAGTCCCTGCATATGCGTCAGTTGCTTAAAACAAAATTAATTGACATGGACCTTTCCGTTCGTGCATTAAATTGTTTGAAAGCAGCCGAAGTAGATACTCTTGGCGACTTGGTGTCGTTCAACAAGAACGATCTAATGAAGTTTAGAAACTTTGGAAAAAAATCACTAACAGAACTAGAAGAATTGGTTAGTGTGAAGGGCCTTAGTTTTGGAATGGACCTGGCAAAATATAAATTAGACAAAGACTAACACACCATATTTTGCGCCCCAGTACTGCATTAGTTCTGGGTTGAAGCAAGATGGTGGTTAACAGACAATACCATGAGACACGGAAAGAAAATTAATCATTTAGGAAGAAAAACGGCCCACAGAAAATCAATGTTGGCCAACATGGCTTGTTCGCTAATTGAGCACAAGCGCATTAATACGACTACAGCAAAGGCCAAGGCGCTTAAGCAGTTTATCGAACCGTTAGTGACAAAATCTAAACAAGATACTACCCACAACCGCCGTGTGGTTTTTAGTAGACTGCGTCAGAAAGCCGCTGTGGCCACCCTTTTCAGAGACGTTGCTGCCAAAGTTGGTGACAGACCGGGGGGATACACCAGAATCATCAAGTTAGGAAACCGATTGGGAGATAATGCCGACATGGCTATGATTGAGCTGGTAGATTACAACGAGTTGTACAATGCCGATAAGCCTAAGAAGAAAACAACACGCCGAAGTCGTAGAGGTGGAAAAGCAAAACCTGCTGCTGCTGCGCCAGTTGCCACTACTGACGAGGAAGAATAAATGTTAATAATCATTTGAAATATTAAGGATAAACTGTTTTAGTTTATCCTTTTTTTTATGCAATTTTGTGCCACAATTAGCCACAGCAATATGAAATACAAATCTAGAAAAGACGCGATTTTAATCCTTGCAGACGGAACCCAATTTTATGGCAAAGCCATAGGCCGGGAAGGAACAGCATTTGGAGAAGTATGTTTCAATACCGGTATGACAGGGTATCAAGAAATATTTACAGACCCTTCATACTTTGGCCAGCTTATGGTTGCGACCAATGCACATATTGGTAACTATGGTGTAAACGATTCGGAAGTGGAATCTGAAGGCATAAAAATTGCAGGTCTGATTTGTAAAAATTTCAGCTACGATTATTCCAGAATCAATTCAAACGGAAGTTTAGAATCTTTTTTTGAGGCCAATAATCTCTTTGCAATTTCCGATGTGGATACCAGAGCATTGGTCAGTTACATCAGAGAAAATGGCGCTATGAACGCCGTAATATCTACCGAAGTTGATGCCGTTGATAAACTCAAAAAACAACTCGCCGAAGTCCCCAATATGGAAGGGTTGGAGCTGGCCTCCAAAGTATCCACAAAAAACCCCTATTTCTTTGGCGATGAAAATGCAACCTACAAAATTGCAGCCCTTGATATCGGAATTAAGAAAAATATTCTTAGAAACTTTGCCAAACGCGATGCGTACATTAAAGTTTTTCCCTACAATGCCACTTTTGAAGAATTAAGCGCATGGAATCCAGACGGTTATTTCCTGTCCAATGGTCCAGGCGATCCCGAACCTTTGGTTGAGGCACAAGCGCTGGCTAAAACTATTATTGAAAAAAACTTGCCATTATTTGGCATCTGTTTGGGTCATCAAGTTATCGCTTTAGCCAATGGCGTTTCTACTTATAAAATGCACAACGGGCACCGAGGAATTAATCATCCAGTTAAAAATCTAAAAACAGGAAAGGGCGAAATTACCTCTCAAAACCATGGTTTTGCAGTTAACCGCGCCGATGCCGAGTCCAATTCAGAATTGGAAATAACACACTTGCATTTGAACGACGATACGGTTGCAGGAATTGCCATGAAAAATAAAAAATGTTTTTCGGTACAGTACCATCCAGAAGCCAGCCCCGGGCCACACGATTCGTCGTATCTGTTCGATCAATTTATTGAACTTTTAAAATAAAGATTCCACTTTCTTTAAAACGTCTTTGGTGTAATATTAACTATATCGTTGTAGTTTAAATTTTCTTTAATTCATATCATAATGAGATGTTAAAAGAGTACATTTTTGTATTTTTGCACCCGAAAACCAATCAAACAAAAATATATAATGAGTTCTATTGCAACAATTCACGCCAGACAAATTTTAGATTCCAGAGGAAACCCAACTGTAGAAGTTGATGTCACTACCGACGATGGTTTTTTTGGTCGAGCTGCCGTTCCTTCGGGTGCTTCAACAGGTGAGCACGAAGCCGTTGAGTTGCGCGATGGTGGAAAGACTTACATGGGGAAAGGCGTATTAAATGCGGTTAAAAACGTGAATGACATATTAGCACCAGCCCTGATCGGAACATCTGTATTTGAACAACAACACATTGACCAAACGATGATCGAGTTGGACGGTACACCCAACAAATCTAAGTTGGGAGCCAATGCCATTCTTGGCGTTTCTTTGGCCGTTGCAAAAGCAGCTGCAGTAGCGGCAGGAAAACCTCTTTATCGATATATTGGTGGCGAAAATGCCAACACACTTCCTGTTCCTATGATGAATATTATTAATGGCGGATCTCATAGCGATGCCCCGATTGCGTTTCAAGAATTTATGGTTATTCCTGTAAAAGCAAAAAGCTTTACCCATGCCATGCAAATGGGGACAGAAATTTTTCATAATCTAAAAAAAGTCCTTCATAACAGAGAATTGAGTACTGCCGTTGGAGACGAAGGCGGGTTCGCACCAACCCTTGGTGGAACTGAAGATGCACTAGACACCATCGCATTGGCTGTAGAAAATGCCGGTTACTCTTTTGGAGACGAGGTTATGATTGCTTTGGATTGTGCCTCTGCAGAGTTTTATGTCGATGGGCAATACGATTACACCAAATTTGAAGGCAATACAGGTCAAATCAGAACCCCTAAACAGCAAGCTGATTACTTGGCCGAATTGGCCGAAAAATACCCCATCATTTCCATTGAAGATGGCATGGACGAAAATGACTGGGAAGGTTGGAAATACCTTACGGAAAAAATCGGAGATAAAGTTCAGCTGGTAGGCGACGATTTATTTGTAACCAATGTAGAACGTTTGTCTCACGGAATTGAAAACGGAATTGCAAATTCTATTTTGATAAAAGTTAACCAAATTGGAACTTTAACCGAGACAATTGCTGCGGTTAACATGGCTCACGATGCAGGCTACACCTCAGTGATGTCTCACCGATCTGGGGAAACCGAGGACAATACCATTGCAGATTTAGCCGTAGCTCTATCCACAGGACAAATCAAAACCGGATCCGCGTCTCGTAGCGATCGAATGGCCAAATACAATCAGTTGTTGCGCATTGAGGAAGACCTGAACGAACAGGCCTATTACCCTCAGAATAACGCATTTAAAATCAATTAATCGAATTTCTTATTAAATCCTTTGGAATTAAAACCATTCTTTTTTAGGATGGTTTTTTTTATTGTAATAATTATATCCAATTTCACACTGATAAAATCGTGGTATTTTCTTAAATTAGCACATCAAATTTCCAACAATTAAACACAATCATGTCAGACAAAGCCACCATAGAAATCAACGGAAAAAAGTATGATTTCCCCATATTAGTGGGTACAGAAAACGAACAAGCTATTGATATTTCTAAACTTAGGGCAATTACGGGAGGTGTAACGACTATCGATCCTGGATTCAAAAACACCGGCTCATGCGAAAGCGGTATTACCTTTTTAGATGGCGAAAAAGGAATTTTGAGATACAGGGGCTATTCTATAGAGGAATTGGCCAATAAAGCCGATTTTTTAGAGGTAGCATTTCTTCTAATTTTTGGTGAATTGCCCACAAAAGAAGAACTCGATCAGTTTCATGAGGACATAAAGGAAAACTCGATCGTTGATGATGACATTCGAAAAATATTAGATGCTTTTCCTAAAGCGGCCCATCCTATGGGAATATTATCCTCCCTCACAAGTGCCCTTACCGCTTTCAACCCATCTAACGATCAAATAAATAATATCGATTACGAGCGAAGTAAAAAAGCACTTTATGATAATATTGTAAAGGTGTTAGGGAAAATCCCTGTGTTGGTCACTTGGACCTACAGAAAAAAACACGGGTTGCCATTGGAATATGGAGACAATTCTTTGGGTTATGTAGAAAACATTCTAAAAATGATGTTTAAAAAGCCAAATAAGGATTATGAAGAAAACCCTGTGATTGTCAAAGCTTTAAATAAGCTTCTTATATTACATGCGGACCACGAACAAAACTGTTCAACCTCCACAGTGAGAATCGTTGGCTCATCTCATGCCGGCTTGTTTGCATCCATATCATCAGGAATTTCAGCCCTTTGGGGGCCATTGCATGGTGGGGCAAATCAAGCCGTACTAGAAATGCTTGAAGCCATAAAAGCCGATGGTGGAGATACAAAAAAATACATGGCCAAAGCTAAGGACAAAAGTGATCCTTTTAGACTCATGGGCTTTGGACACCGCGTGTATAAAAATTTTGATCCCCGAGCCAAGATCATTAAAGTTACTGCAGATGAGGTGCTAAACGACCTTGGTGTGGAAGACCCCATCCTAGATATAGCTAAAGATCTTGAAAAGGAAGCTCTTTCAGATCCCTACTTTGTAGATCGACGGTTGTACCCCAATGTCGATTTTTACTCTGGGATTATATACCGAGCTATGGGTATTCCAGTTGACATGTTTACGGTGATGTTTGCCTTAGGGCGATTACCAGGGTGGATTGGTCAATGGCGTGAAATGCGACTCAAAAAAGAACCCATCGGTCGTCCCCGTCAAATATACACCGGTCCCAACCACCGAACATTCAAATCCGTGATGGATTAGGATTTACAAAATACAGTTATGATACGCTTAAATGTTGTCAATGAAAGTGATCGTCTAAAAGCGGTGCTTTTAGGCACTGCAAAGAGTAATGGCTCAATTCCAAACCCCGAGGATTGTTACGACCCCAGTAGTTTGCAACACGTATTGGCAGGGACCTACCCTCTGGAATCTGAGATGGTTCAAGAAATGAACACTCTCCAGGCATTGTTCAAATCGTATGATGTGGAAGTGTATCGCCCTGATATTATCCCCGATTACAATCAAATTTTTTCCAGAGATATTGCCTTTGTGATTGAAGATCAACTGATAAAATCTAATATTTTACCAGAACGAGAAAAAGAATTTTTGGCCATTTCCAATTTGTTGGATCAAATTGATCCAAACAAAATTATTGAACTTCCTGAAGAATGTCATATTGAAGGTGGCGATGTAATTCTTTACGGTCATTATATTTTTATTGGTGTTTTCACAGGTGAAAATTATCTGAATTATATCACAGCAAGAACCAATCAGCAAGCGGTCGATGCCATCAAACAGCTTTTTCCCAACAAGACGGTTAAAGCTCTAGAGCTCAAAAAATCAAACACAAATCCTCTTGAGAATGCTTTGCATTTGGATTGTTGTTTCCAACCCCTTGGCCGAGGGAAAGCACTCATCCACAAAGAGGGGTTTTTAAAAGCATCTGATTATAAATTTTTAGAACAACTCTTTGGTAAGGAAAATCTCTTCCAAGCCACCAAAACAGAAATGGCTGCTATGAATTGTAACGTTTTTTCGATTTCAGAAGATGTAGTAATTTCCGAACGCCATTTTACACGGTTAAATCGATGGCTAAGGGCCCAAAAATTTCACGTTGAAGAGGTGCCTTACAGCGAAATTTCAAAACAAGGAGGGTTACTCCGATGTTCAACCATGCCATTAATACGCGCCTAACTATAACTATGACTCAACAAGCCACAAATTCCGTATTGATGATACGCCCCGTTCAGTTCAGAATGAACGAACAAACAGCCGTTAATAATTACTATCAAAACGTCATCGAATCATTAACTCCAGAACAGGTTAATGCATTGGCCGTCAAAGAGTTTGATGGCTTTGTTAACCAACTCCGCCACGCAGGAGTTCAAGTTGTGGTGGTAGAGGATACTAAAGATTTTGACACTCCAGATTCTATTTTCCCAAACAATTGGGTGTCCTTTCACGGCGATGGAACTGTAGGATTATTTCCCATGTTTGCCAAAAACCGACGGCAAGAACGCAAAGATTCGATATTGGACACCATAGAAGCACAAGGTTTTGACATCGAAACCATTGTGGACTACACAACTGCTGAGCAAGAAAATCTGTTTTTGGAGGGAACAGGAAGTTTAATCCTGGATCGAAAAAATAGAAAGGCCTATTGTGCACTTTCGCCTCGAGCAGATGAAGATTTGTTGATTGAATTTTGCGAAGATTTCGAATACACTCCAGTTGTATTTTCTGCGTTTCAAACGGTAGGAAATCTCAGAAAAAAAATATACCACACCAACGTCATGATGTGTGTTGGTGACACTTTTGCAGTCGTATGTTTGGATTCGATAGATGATAAAAAGGAACGACAAAACGTTGTAAAACATCTGAAAGGTGACGGAAAATCGATTGTTCATATTACTGAATCTCAAGTCAATCAATTTGCAGGAAATATGCTTCAACTCAGAGGTACAAATGATCAATCCCTTTTGGTGATGAGTCAATCTGCGAGAGATTCTCTCACCGCCGTTCAATTGCACGAACTGGAACTTCATGCTCAAATTATTTCAGTCTCTTTAGATACCATTGAAACTTGTGGGGGTGGTAGTGCACGATGTATGATGGCCGAGATTTTTTTGCCAAAACGCCTTAATAATTAGAGCCAAAAAAATGTATCTTTGACCCTGAAAATCAGTCTATGGCGAATCTTCAAAACCAATTATCAGATCATATAAAATCGGCATTTAAAGCATTGTATTCAATGGCTTTGGATGGGGTTGAATTTCAGTCCACCCGAAAGGATTTTGAAGGCGATATCACGGTGGTTACTTTCCCTATGTTGCGCCATATCAAAATGAATCCTGAGCAATTGGGCTCTGATCTTGGTGCCTATTTGGTATCTCATTGTAACGATGTTGTGCGCTTCAATGTGGTTAAAGGATTTTTGAATTTAGTCTTATCCGACGACTATTTTTTTAGAGAATTTCAAACCATAAAATCGGACAACAAATTTGGGTTTGTTACTCCAGATAAAACCCCAGCGGTTATGGTGGAATATTCTTCCCCAAATACCAATAAACCTTTGCACTTGGGACATATTCGTAATAATCTTTTGGGATACAGTGTTGCTCAAATTTTGGAGGCCTCTGGCCAAAAAGTTTACAAAACTCAAATCATCAACGATAGGGGAATTCACATCTGTAAGAGTATGCTGGCTTGGCAACGTTACGGACAGGGTGAAACGCCTGCCAGCACAGGATTAAAGGGGGACAAATTGGTCGGGAAGTACTATGTTAAATTCGATCAAATTTATAAACAAGAAATTGCGGTATTGGAGCAACAGGGCAAGTCTGAGGCGGAAGCTAAAACAAACGCTCCAATCCTTTTGGAGGCACAAAAGATGCTTCGTGATTGGGAAGCAGGAAATCCAGAAGTGGTAGCACTTTGGAACACCATGAATCAATGGGTTTATGAGGGATTTGAAGCGACTTACAACAATTTAGGCGTCGATTTTGACAGTTATTATTACGAAAGTCAAACCTATTTATTAGGAAAATCATTCATTGAAGAAGGGCTAAAAACAGGGGTGTTTTTCAGAAAAGATGATGGGTCTGTTTGGTGCGATTTATCGGACGATGGACTGGATGAAAAAATAGTTTTACGAGCCGATGGAACTGCAGTTTACATGACTCAAGATATCGGAACAGCCATCCAGCGGGTTAAAGATTTTCCAGACGTTTCTGCCATGGTTTACACGGTTGGGAATGAGCAAGATTACCACTTTAAGGTGTTGTTTTTAATTTTAAAAAAATTAGGATTTAATTGGGCAAAAAAGTTACATCATCTGAGTTATGGCATGGTGGATTTGCCCAGTGGAAAAATGAAAAGTCGAGAAGGGACAGTGGTGGATGCTGACGATTTGATTGACGAAATGACTGCCACGGCCAAAACCATTTCACAAGAACTTGGTAAATTGGAGGGCTATTCTGAAACAGAAAAAAATCAAACCTATGCCACCATAGGCCTGGGAGCACTCAAGTATTTTATTCTTAAAGTTGACCCCAAAAAATCAATCCTATTTGACCCAAAAGCTTCAGTAGATTTTCAAGGAAATACAGGGCCATTTATTCAATATACTTATGCCCGAATTCAGGCCATTTTGAGAAAATCTGATGTTGATTTAAATTCAGATTCAACTGCAATTGAGTTGTCCGACAAGGAGAAACTTGTAATTAAACAGCTTCAATTGTTTCCAGCAACAATTCAGCAGGCCGCAGCACATTTCAGTCCGGCACTCATCGCCAATTACACCTATGATTTGGTTAAAGAATTTAATTCCTTTTACCAAAATATTCCAATTTTCGGTGCGGATTCCCAGGCAGAGATTTGTTTTCGAGTACAACTTTGTGAGGTTGTTGGGAATACCATAAAAAATGCATTTAGTTTACTGGGGATTCAAGTACCACAACGCATGTAGATTTTTAAATGAACCAAGATCTTAAATGTTACATTCCAAAACAAGCTTACCGCGGTGTGCGCCAATTGTTGGAAGGAAATCATTTGAATGTAAAAGTCAAAAGAGAACGAAAAACACGTCATGGCGATTACCGAAAAATGGCCAACGGATATCCGCAAATAACGGTCAATGCTAATCTGAATCCCTACAGATTTCTCATCACTTTAGTACACGAAATTGCTCATCATGAGACTTATAAAACTCACGGCTTACGGGTTAGGCCCCACGGCAAGGAATGGAAAATTACATTTCAGCACCTCATGCTCCCTTTTTTAAACCCTGATATTTTTCCAGAAACCCTTTTGCCATTGCTTGCCCACCATTTTAAAAATCCAAAAGCAAGCAGCGATACCGATGTGCCCCTGGCCTTGGCCCTTAAAGCGTTTGATGCCCCTAACGAAAAAACATATATCTTTGAAATTCCCGATGGTGGGATATTTAAAACCCCCAACGGTAAACGCTATAAAAAAATAAAAAAACGGCGCACAAGATACGAATGTAAAGCCCTTAAAACGGGTCGATTGTATGCATTTAGCCCCCATGCAGAAGTTAAACGTATAAACGATGAAAATGAATAAAAATTATTACGCCATTGTTATGGCTGGCGGTGTAGGTTCTCGATTTTGGCCTGTCAGTAAGACCGAATTTCCAAAACAATTTCACGACATGCTCGGTACTGGACAAACGTTGTTGCAAAAAACCGTTTCCCGATTGCAAAATACCGTACCCGTAGAAAATATTCGGATTCTCACCAATTCATCCTACACCCAATTGGTCTTGGATCAATTGCCGCAATGCTCTGAAAATCAGGTTATTGCAGAACCAGCCATGCGTAATACTGCCCCATGTATTCTTATGGCCTCATTAAAAATTCATAAAGAAAATCCAGATGCCGTTATGATTGTGGCACCCAGCGACCATTGGATTGAGGATGAAGATGCCTTTTCTTCCGATTTACAAACAACGTTTGAGTTTGCGCAGTCCAACGACGCTCTTATGACACTTGGAATTGTTCCGACTTTTCCCAATACCGGATATGGCTACATAGAGTACAGTACCGGCACCAAAAATCTTGTAAAACCGGTTAATCAATTTCGTGAAAAACCAGATTATGAAACTGCAAAAGATTTTATTTCCGAAGGAAATTTTTTATGGAATGCTGGAATCTTTATTTGGTCAACAAAAGCAGTTTTGAGAGCGTTTCAGTCGTTACAACCCACCATGTACGCCTTGTTTAGTAAAGGGATTTCGGCCTATAATACGGACGCAGAAGCTGCTTTCGTGAGGGAACACTACCAACAGGCTGAAAATATTTCTGTGGATTATGCGCTGATGGAACACAGTAAAAATGTTTTTGTTTTAGTCGCAAATTTTGATTGGAACGACTTAGGAACTTGGGGGAGTTTATACTCCAAAATTTCAGAAAATGATACTCAAAACGCAGTTGTCAATGCCCGTCTTCTCGCTCAAGATTCCAAGGGAAATATGATAAAGACAGACACCAACAAAATTGTCGTTATTGATAGTTTGAATGATTATATTGTAGTGGAAGACAATGAAATTTTACTTATATTTCCAAAAGATAAAGAGCAAGACATCAAGCAATTGCGCCAACGTGTAAAAAATACTTTTGGTGAAAAATACACATAGAAATGGATGAAAATTTAGAACAACAACGCCAAGACGAAACGGTCCAACGTTCCAAAGCAGCAGTCAAAAAAGACGCCAAAGGCCTTTTTGAATCTGTGAAAATTTTCTTGGTCGAATTGCTAGATTTTCGTCACGATACCGATCGAGAAGCAACCATTTCTGCCATAAAAACGGACATTCCATTCAAAGGCGCAACCGCATGGATTTTAATTTGTTCCATATTTGTAGCATCAGTTGGATTAAATGCCAATTCGACGGCCGTAGTTATCGGAGCGATGCTTATTTCACCACTCATGGGCCCCATTTTGGGCGTGGGCTTGTCCATCGCCATTAACGATATTGATACCTTACGGAAGTCTTTAATCAACTTGCTTACAATGTTGATTTTGAGTCTGTTAACAGCATTTTTATTTTTCTATCTTTTCCCATTAAACCAAGACACCTCTGAACTTTTGGGTCGTGTAAAACCCGATATTCGGGATGTTCTAATCGCCTTTTTTGGTGGTTTGGCATTGATCATTGCAAGAACAAAAAAGGGGACCATTGCTACAGTAATTTTTGGCGTGGCCATAGCCACCGCCCTGATGCCACCCCTTTGTACCGCCGGATATGGATTGTCTCAAGGAAATTGGGATTATTTTTTCGGAGCCATGTATTTGTTTGCCATAAATACCATTTTTATTGCCTTGGCAACATTTATTGTTTTAAAAGTATTGAGGTTTCCAATGCTCAATTATGCCAATTCGAAACGCCGAAAAACCATTGCTCGAATTGCGGCATTAATTGCGTTTGCCATGATGTTGCCAGCAGGTTGGACTTTTTATGATGTTCTTAAAGAATCGCAATACGCTTTTGATTATAACAATTATCTTGAAAAAGAAATTAATAGTAACACCAATTTGTGGCTTCAGCGCGATAATATTGATACTGAAAATCAAGTGATTACTCTAACATTCAATGGGGACGTGGGCGATGCCACCAAATCGGATTTGATGAACGAATTGAAAAGCTACCAATATATTAGCGATTTTGATTTGGTAATTAATGGAAATTCGAATAGGAGCACAGATAAAATTTTAGAATTATACGATGTTGCTTTGGATAAAATTGAAGCTCGAGATTTAGAAATTGAACGATTAAATTCTACTATTGACAGTCTGAAAATGGTCTTATCTCATAAAGAAAAATCGAGTTTTGGCTTTGCGTTTATTAATCTAGCCAAGGACGCAAAAATTCAATTTCCGGATTTAGAATCGTTTGGGTATTCGCAAGTTTTAGAGTCGTCAAATTTTAGGGATACAGATACGGTATTTTTAGCCAAAATCCGCTGGAAATCAACCTTGCAAGACAGTTTGAAAATTCAAAAAAACGCCGATTTAAAATTATGGATTCAGCAAGAAACTCAATTAAAAAGCATTGAACTTATTGCTCAATAAATCCTAACCGTTGAGGTACATTTTTCGTACTTTTTTGAACAAATTAGAGGAATAAACAAAATTTGAAACCGCCTCATTGTCCGTCTTAAAAATGGTGTCTTTACTGCCTTCCCAAGCTTTTTTACCATCTTTTAAAAACACAATTTTTTCACCAATTTCCATTACAGAATTCATGTCATGTGAGTTGATGACGGTCACGATGTTATACTCCTTTGTGATTTCTTGAACTAAATTATCGATGACTATGGCGGTTTTGGGATCTAGCCCAGAGTTGGGTTCGTCACAAAACAAATATTTCGGGTTGTTGACAATGGCCCTGGCAATGGCCACACGTTTTTGCATTCCGCCCGAGGCCTCGCTCGGCATTTTATGGTGCGCATTTTTCAAGTTAACTCGCTTGAGAACCGTATCGGCGCGGTCTTGCATTTCACTTTCGCTTTGATTGGTAAACATCCGAAGGGGGAACATTACATTTTCTGCAATGGTCATAGAATCAAAAAGAGCGCTCCCTTGGAATACCATTCCAATTTTGGACCGTAAATTTCGTTTTTCGGAATCATTGAGTCCAGCAAATACTTTCTCGTCGTAGGAAATTTCGCCCTCATTATAGTCATAAAGCCCAAGCAGGCATTTAAGAAAAACAGTTTTGCCAGAACCGCTTTGTCCGATAATGAGGTTGGTTTTCCCTTGCTCGAATTGGGTCGAAATGCCTTTCAAGACCTCAATGTCGCCAAAGGATTTATGCAGATTGGTCACCGATATCATTAGCTCAGTAGCATTTGAGTTAGAATGTAATTTAATAGTATAATAACGACGCTGGTCCAAACAAAGGCCACGGTGCTGGCTTTGCCAACTTCCAATGCACCTCCCTTCATAAAATACCCGTGATAGGATGGAATAGTTGCCAAAATAAAAGCGAAAACGAAAGTTTTTATAAAGGCATAGGCCATATGAAAAGGAATAAAATCCAGCTGAACGCCAGTAATATAATCTTGCAAAGTTGAAAAACCACCATAGACGCAGGCGGCCATTCCACCGATGATTCCCAAAAACATCGCTATGGATATCACGAAGGGGTAAAGCAGCATGGCAATGGCTTTTGGAAATACAAGGTAGTTTATAGAATTAACCCCCATGACTTCCAGTGCGTCAATTTGTTCTGTTACACGCATGGTTCCAATGCTTGAAGTGATAAAGGACCCTACTTTTCCGGCCATAATGATGGAAATAAATGTAGGGGCAAACTCTAAAATAACGGATTGTCTGGTAGCAAATCCTACCAAATATTTTGGAATCAGAGGGCTGTTGATGTTTAAGGCCGTTTGGATGGTCACAACACCCCCTACGAAAAAAGATATAAATGCTACAATTCCGATTGATCCAATGACCAAATCTTCAATTTCTTTTAAAATTAGTTGTTTCAAAACCGACCACTTTGTGGGCTTACGAAACATCTCCGAAATCATTAAAAAATAGGTCCCAATGTGTTGAAGAAAAATCATACCAAATTATCGATATGCTAAAGTAGAAAAATATGGGCACACCACAGTACGATTTTGTTTAAATTGAGGGTTTCAGCTCCGAATCGAAAAATTGATTGTCTCAATATAATTCAAAAGTTCATCCTTTCCCTGGTGTTTTGTGGATGAGGTTATGAAATATTTTGGCATGGTTTCCCAGTGTTCCAACATAAGTGCCGTATAGGTCTCAATATGGGTTTCGATCGCTTTGGGTTTGAGTTTATCCGATTTGGTAAAAACAATGCAAAACGGAAGATTGTTTTCACCCAACCACTGCATGAAATTGAGGTCAATGGGCTGAGGTTCGTGTCTGATATCAACGAGAACAAAAGCGCAAACCAGTTGTTTTCTGTCTCTGAAATAGTTGGTAATGAATTTTTGAAATGTATTTTTTTTGGACTTTGAAACTCGAGCATAGCCGTAGCCCGGCAGATCCACCAAGTGCCAGTTCTCGTTGATTAGAAAATGATTTATAAGTTGAGTCTTTCCGGGTCGTCCAGAGGTTTTGGCTAATTTCTTTTGGTTGGTGAGCATGTTAATTAGAGACGATTTTCCCACATTACTTCTCCCAATGAAAGCATACTCCGGAAGATTGCTTTTTGGGCACTTGGAGACCTCTTGATTACTTACGATAAATGTTGCGGATTTAATTCGCATGTTGTGAAAATTACAACTTTCTTTCCAAAAGCCATTCTTCCAGAATTTCGTTGAAACGAACAGGATGTTCCATCATCGCGGCATGGCCACATTGATCAATCCAATAAAGATTTGAATCTGGTAATAAGGCATGAAACTCCTCCGCAACATTAGGTGGCGTTACTATGTCATTTTTACCCCAAATGATACAAGTTGGCGTATTCATTTTGGGCAAATCTTTAGCCATATTGTGACGGATAGCACTTTTGGCGATAGCCAATGTTTTTACGAGTTTATTTCGGTCATTAACAGTAGCATAAACATCATCTACAATCTCTTTTGTGGCCACTGCGGGGTCGTAAAAAACCTCTTGAGCTTTGGCTTTTATAACGTTATAATCGCTTCGCTTGGTGTAGCCACCTCCCATAGCGCTTTCGTACAAACCAGAACTGCCCGTGATGACCAGTCCCGCCACTTTTTTGGGGAAAAGTTTTGTGTGATACAACCCAATATGCCCCCCGAGCGAGTTCCCCAAAAGGATGACATCCTCGTAGCCCTTGAATTCGATAAAGTCTCTTAGATACTTAGCAAAATTTTTGACGTTCGTTTGTATAAGATTCAAATCGTAAATCGGAAGTTCTGGCAAGACCAATTTGTAGCCCAACTTGCTAAAATGCTGGATAACACCGTCAAAATTGCTCAATCCTCCCATGAGTCCGTGCAAAATGATGATAGGGCGGCCTTCTCCGATCTCAGCATAGCTAAATTTATCTTCCTTCATTAGTTCGTAACCCATTGAAACAATCGAAAAATTGGTTTGGCAACAAAGCTAATCAATTTTTCTTTAACGAAACACAATACGAACAACTCAAAATAGAGGTGTCTGAAATGCTATTTTTTTGAGCGGTAACCCTCAAAAATCACAAAAAAAGAGTTATTAACATTGTAATGTTAATTACAATATAATATTTGTAAACTATTGAAAATCAGCATTTTATGTCATAGTAATATTGTTGTTTGTCGATGTAATTTGCGTTTAATAGAATTTTATAAACAAAGTGGTAAAAAGTGGTAAAAAGTGGTAAATATTTTCTAAATTTGAAATTAACAAACCCATTAATGGTCCGATACAATGAATTCTCTCATTGGAACATATGAATGTAGAGCAGACGCCAAAGGGCGTATGATGTTGCCAGTTGCCCTAAAAAAGCAGCTTGCGTCTTCAATGGATAAAGGGTTTGTTTTGAAGCGGGCCGTTTTTCAACCGTGCTTGGAATTGTATCCCATGGACGAATGGCAAGCGCTGATGCAGAAGGTTAATAAACTGAACCGTTTTAAGAAGAAAAACAACGATTTTATTCGCCGTTTTACAGCCGGTGTCCGAGCTATCGATTTGGATGCCTCTGGGCGGTTGTTGATTCCTAAGGATCTGGTAGGATTTGCAGGAATTTCAAAAGAAATTGTAGTGTCCTCTGCGGTAAATATTGTAGAAATCTGGGATAAGGATTTGTATGAAAAAGCCATTGACGATGCTGCAAGCGATTTTGCCGAACTGGCTGAAGAAGTAATGGGTCAAGATGATGTCGATGATGTATCATAACCCCGTTTTGCTTGAAGAAGCGTTAGATGGTTTAGACATTAAAAAAGACGGTGTGTATGTGGATGTGACTTTTGGAGGTGGTGGCCACAGCAGAGAAATTTTAAAACAACTTGGTCCCAAGGGAAAACTAATCGCTTTCGATCAAGATAAGGACGCTCTTTCAAATACAATTCAAGATTCTCGATTTCTGTTAATCAATGAAAATTTCAGGTACATGAAGCGGTTTTTGAAGTTTCATGGGTATAACACTGTTGATGGTATTTTGGCAGATTTTGGGGTCTCTTCCCATCAATTTGATGCGCCAGAGCGTGGATTTTCCATTCGGTTCGATGCGCCCCTCGATATGAGGATGAATCAAGACAACGCTTTGTCCGCCAAATCCTTAATTAACTCCTATGAGGAGGAAGATCTAAGACGAATTTTTTGGGATTTTGGAGAGTTACGAATGGCTCCAGTTTTGGCTAGAACCATTGTAGGTGCACGGCAAGATAGACCAATTGAAACCACGTTTCAATTGAAATCCGTTGTAGCCAAACATTTGCCCAGAAAGAAGCAGAACAAAATTTTAGCACAAATCTATCAAGCCGTGCGGATTGAGGTGAATAATGAGTTGGAAGCTTTAAAAGCTTTTTTGGTTGATGCAGAGGGTGTGTTAAAACCCCAGGGCAGGTTGAGTGTTATTTCCTACCATTCATTGGAGGATCGTTTGGTGAAACGGTATATGAGAAACGGCCTATTTGAAGGAGAACCTACACGGGATATTTTTGGAAATTTTCAGGTTCCATTTAAAAAAATTGGAAAACTAATTGTACCCACAGAAAGAGAAATTAATAAAAATAACAGAGCAAGAAGCGCAAAATTAAGAATTGCAGAAAAGCAATAATAACAGGTGAAAAATACCATTTACAACATATTGAAAGGAACATTTTTAGTAAGCGATGGCGCTTACAAAAAGTGGCGTCTAATTATTTTCTTTTCTGTTTTGGCACTTATCATGATAGCCAGTTCTCATAGTGCGGACAGCAAAGTGCATCAGATTGCACAACTCCACGAAGAAGTCAAAGCATTTCGTTCCAAATATGTGGAGACCCGAGCTAAAGTTATGGGGCTAAAAATGGAGTCTGTGGTAAGAGAACGTATGTTTGAGAAAGGCATAGTGCCCTCAAACACACCACCCGTCAAAATTTTAATTTCTTCAAACCCAACCAAACCCTGATGTCAAATAAAGAAACCAACATACTCAACAAATTATACTTCGTATCGGGGGGGATGTTCATTTTTGCGTTTTTAGTTGTTTTTAAGTTGGTTGACATTCAATTTATACAAGGTGAATCCTATCGAAAATTGGCTCAAAAACGAACCATAAAAGATGTTGTAATTCCTGCAAATAGGGGTAATGTTTACTCCAGAAATGGAGATTTATTGGCCACATCGGTTCCAAAATATGACCTTCGTATTGATTTGGTCACATCATCCAATCGAAATTTTGAAACCTTCATTGGACCCCTATGCGATTCACTTTCCAATTTTTTCCAAACCTCTTCCGATGATTTACAAATCCGAATGCGAAAGGCAAGAGAAAATAGAAATAGATATTTCTTACTGGCAAGAAATCTGGACTACTCCGATTATTTGAGATTTAGAGAATTTCCTCTACTTAATCTGGGGGCCTTCAAAGGGGGCCTTATTGTAGACCAAAAAACCAAACGCTATTACCCGCTTGGCCCTATGGCTCAACGATCTATAGGGTACGAACGCATTGATGACCAAGGGTATGTTACAAGGGTGGGAATTGATGGAGCATTTGGCGAGAAATACCTTCGGGGGGCTGACGGAAACCGTCTAAAACAACGCATCGGCAAAGGCCAATGGAAGCCCATAGACGATTTTAATCAAACGGAACCCCAAGACGGCTACGACATTTATACCACTATAGATGTTAACATTCAGGATATTGCCCACCATGCCTTGCTGGAGCAGTTGGAAACCTACAAAGCCGACCATGGCAGCGTGGTGGTGATGGAAACTAAAACAGGTGAAGTGAGAGCGATTTCCAATTTGGGTCGAAACCAGGAAGGAAACTACTACGAACGGCTGAATTATGCTGTCGGCGAATCGCACGAACCAGGGTCAACATTCAAACTGATGGCATTGGCCGTGGCTCTTGAAGATCAAAAAATTGACACGACAACAATCGTGGATACCAAAAAAGGGGTGTTGTCATTTTATGGAAAAAAAGTAAGAGATTCTAAAGACGGTGGTTACGGCAAAATTTCTGTTGCCGAGGCCTTTGAAGTGTCCTCCAATACGGGAATTGTGAGCGCGATTCATCAGGCCTACAACAACAATCCCGAGGCCTTTGTGGATGGGTTATACAAAATGAATCTTCAAGATTCTCTGGCCCTGCCCCTCATTGGAGAAGGGCACCCAATTATTCCAGATCCCCGAGTTAAAAATAACCGGTGGAGTGGAATCGCTTTGCAATGGATGGCTTACGGATATGGCGTGTCTTTCACCCCGCTTCAAACATTGACCTTTTACAATGCGATTGCCAACAACGGTACCATGGTTAAACCTCGATTTTTAAAAGAAGTTAAGGCGATTGATAAAACCATCGAAACGTTTGAAACTGAAGTAATTAATCCGCAGATTTGCAGTTCAGCAACAATAAAAAAACTACAAGCTCTCCTAAAAAATGTTGTTGAAAAACCTCACGGTACAGGGCATGGGTTGTATTCTGAATATTTTTCAATGGCAGGGAAAACTGGAACCTGTCAAAAAGATTATTCCAACAAAGAGCAGCTGAACTACATATCTACATTTTCGGGCTATTTCCCGGCAGAAAATCCCAAATATTCGTGCATCGTGGTTATTCACGAACCAGATAAAAGTGTGGGTTATTATGGCGCCGATGTGTCTGGTCCTGTTTTTAAGAAAATCGCACAAAAAATTTATACCGATGCCCCCATTCTTGATAAAGTTGAAAATATCAATCAACCTTCCAACGAAGTTGAAATGCAATACCAATCCTATTATGAAGTAGCGCAAAAGTATAAAACCATCATGCCCAATTTAAAAGGAATGCCCGCTATGGATGCTGTGGCACTGTTGGAAAATATGGGCTTAAATGTCAAACTTATCGGCAAAGGAAATGTGACAAATCAATCCGTGAAGAAAGGTCAGAAAATTAAACCAAATACTACAATAGTTTTAGAATTATCGTGAAAGTACTAAAAGACATACTCTATAAAGTAGCCATTGAATCGGTTTGTGGCTCGACTCATTGTGAGGTGTCGAATTTGCAGTACGATTCTAGAAAAGTCAAGCCAAATGATGTGTTTGTTGCTGTAAAAGGAGTCCAGTCGGATGGTCATCAGTTTATTCAGCAAGCTATCAAGAATGGTGCGGTCGCAGTGGTTTTCGAAAAAGACCCGATTAAAAAGGTACAAGGTGTGACCTATGTTCAAGTGGAATCCTCATCGGAAGCTCTGGCCATAATGGCCGCCAATTATTATAATCATCCCTCAGAAAATTTATCTTTAATTGGAGTTACTGGAACCAATGGTAAAACAACTATTGCGTCTTTACTTTACGATTTATTTAAAGCAGCAGGGTTTAAAGTAGGGTTGTTGTCCACAGTGAAAATCTTGGTGGACGGTACCGTTTATCCTGCCACTCACACCACACCAGATGCTTTAGTCATCAATTCCTACCTGCAGGACATGAATCAGGCCGGCGTGGAGTTTTGTTTTATGGAGGTGAGCTCGCATGGTATTCATCAGCAGCGCACCAAAGGATTAGTTTTTAAGGGTGGAATTTTCACCAATTTAACTCACGATCATTTGGATTATCACGACTCTTTTGCATCCTATCGTGATGTCAAAAAATCGTTTTTCGATGGCTTGCCAAAATCTGCTTTTGCACTGACCAATGTGGACGATAAAAATGGCAAAATTATGGTGCAAAATACGATGGCGAAAGTACATACTTATGCCCTAAAAAGTTACGCCAACTACCGTGCCCAAATCTTAGAAAATCAATTTAAAGGGTTGTTGATGAAAATTAACGATTCGGAACTTTGGGTTAAATTAATAGGCACATTTAATGCCTATAATTTGGCAGCTGTTTTTGCTTGCGCTGATATTTTAGGACTGAAACACGACGAAATATTACGTTTGATGAGTACCCTGGAAAGTGTTAGTGGTCGCTTTGAATATTTCGTTACGAATACCAATATTACGGTAATTATAGATTACGCTCACACGCCCGATGCTTTAAAAAATATACTTCAAACCATCAATGCCATACGAACAAAAAACGAGACGCTCATTACGGTCGTAGGATGTGGCGGTGACCGCGATAAAACCAAACGACCAAAAATGGGACACATCGCTTCTGCGCTGAGCTCAAAGGTCATTTTTACCAGCGACAATCCACGATCAGAAGATCCGGAGACCATCATTTCAGACATGGAGCAGGGGGTGGAGCCCCAAAATTTCAAACGAATTATGTCCATCACAAACCGAAAGCAGGCCATAAAAACGGCTTGCCAGTTGGCCACAGCAAATGACATCATTTTAGTGGCTGGAAAGGGGCACGAGACCTATCAGGAAATTAAAGGGGAACGTACCGATTTTAATGATTATGAAATTGCCAAAACCGTATTAAATCAATTGCAAAAATAACATGCTGTACTATTTGTTCGAATATTTAGAAAATCAATACCAATTACCAGGGGCATCATTGTTTGGATTTTTGTCCTTCAGAGCAGCATTGGCCATTATTTTATCTCTTTTGATTTCTACAATATTTGGCAAAAAAATTATTACAATTTTAAAACGAAAACAAGTTGGCGAGACCATAAGAGACCTGGGCTTAGAGGGCCAATCCGAAAAAGCTGGTACACCAACAATGGGAGGATTAATCGTCATTTTGGCCACAATTGCCCCCGTAGTATTGGTGTCTAAATTGGATAACATTTATATTATTTTACTGCTCATAACCACGTTGTGGATGGGAACCATTGGGTTTGTTGACGATTACATCAAAAAATTCAAAAATGATAAAGAGGGGCTTAAAGGCAAGTTTAAAATTATTGGACAGTTAGGGTTAGGACTCGTTGTCGGACTGACCCTGTTTTTTCATTCTGAAGTGACCATTAAGGAAAAAATCCCCACAGAGTTTTTGCAACAAACTGTGGCAAATACGCAAGGGGTTTCGGTTCAGTTTTACCCCGAAAGTAAATCAACAAAAACAACAATTCCATTCTTTAAGGGGAATGAATTTGACTATGCCGATCTCATCACATGGATCCACCCCAACTTGGAATCGTATGCTTGGTTGGTGTTTGTTTTGGTTGTTATTTTTATCATAACGGCCGTGTCCAACGGCGCCAACTTAACCGACGGTATTGATGGCCTTGCAGCAGGAACCTCGGCTATTATTGTCCTCACGTTAGGCATTTTTGCATGGGTATCGGGGAACATTATTTTTTCCGATTATTTGAACATCATGTATATCCCTCGGGTGGAGGAAATTACCATTTTTATTGCAGCATTTGTTGGAGCCCTGATTGGGTTTTTGTGGTACAATACCTATCCTGCTCAGGTGTTTATGGGCGATACAGGAAGTTTGACTATCGGCGGAATTATAGCAGTCATCGCCATAGCCGTCAGAAAAGAATGGTTGATTCCACTATTGTGTGGGATTTTCCTGATGGAAAACCTGTCCGTTGTTTTGCAGGTCAGTTATTTTAAATATACCAAGAAAAAATTTGGTGAGGGACGTCGCATTTTCAAGATGTCTCCACTTCATCACCATTATCAAAAATTAGGATATCACGAGAGTAAAATCGTTACACGGTTTTGGATTGTTGGGATTCTTTTGGCGATTCTAACCATAGTAACCTTAAAAATCAGATAGATGAATCGGTTGGTAGTTCTTGGTGGTGGCGAAAGCGGTGTGGGAACAGCGCTGTTGGGAAATGCGAAAGGATTTGAGGTGTTTGTTTCAGATTTTGGAACAATTCAAGCCAAGTATAAGGACGTTCTTAAACATCATGCGATTGAATGGGAGGAGGGGCAACATACGGCTTCCAAAATTCTAAATGCCAATGTGGTCATGAAAAGTCCAGGAATTTCAGAGCAAGTTGATATAGTTCAACAATTAATTAATCATGAAATACCTGTCATTTCAGAAATAGAATTTGCAGCACAATTTACAGCCGCAAATATCATTGGTGTTACAGGGAGTAACGGAAAGACAACAACAACGATGATGATACATCACGTGTTGTCACGAGCCAATTTCGAGGTCATTATGGCTGGAAATATTGGCGATAGTTTTGCCAAACAAGCTCTAACCAATCCAGAACATTTCGTGTTGGAGCTCAGTAGTTTTCAGTTGGATGGAATCCAAAAATTTTGTCCCCACATTGCTGTGATTACCAACATCACTCCAGATCATTTAGACCGATATGATTATAAGTTTGAAAATTACATCGCTTCAAAATTTAGAATAGCCATGAATCAATCGGCCGAAGATTTTTTGATATATGATGCCGATGACCCTGTGATTCAGCATCATCTAAATTCTCACAACATTCAATCCACATTATTGCCTTTTTCGTTGCAGAAAACAGTGGCGCAAGGGGCTTTTTTCGACAATCAACATATTACAATTACGTACAACAATAAAACGATCAAAATGCCAACATCAAATTTAGCTTTAGAAGGTAAACATAACATCAAAAATGCCATGGCTGCCGCTACTGTAGCGCATCTGTTAAAGATTCGAAAAGATACCATTCGAGAAAGTTTAGAGTGCTTTCAAGGGGCGGAACATCGGCTTGAGCAAGTGCTAAAAATCAACAAAGTACAATACATTAACGACTCCAAAGCAACGAACGTTAATGCCACCTATTTTGCATTGGAAAGCATGAATGCTCCAACGGTTTGGATCGTTGGCGGGGTGGACAAAGGCAACGATTACACGGCGTTGTATCCCTTTGTGAATGAGAAGGTCAAGGCCATAATCTGCTTGGGTAAACACAACGAGGCATTGTTCGAAAATTTTGAATCCATGGTGGATGTTATGATTGAAACACAATTTATGTCCGAAGCTGTAAAAATTGCTTACAACATTGCGCGCGCCGGAGATAATGTCCTCCTTTCCCCGGCCTGTGCCAGTTTTGATTTGTTTAAAAATTATGAAGATAGAGGTCAACAATTTAAAAACGAAGTTCGTCAGTTGTAAATGAAATTAAGATTAGATAACATAAAAGGAGATCGTATGATTTGGGCTATCGTGGCCCTGTTGGCTATATTTTCTTTTCTGCCAGTGTATAGTGCAGCAAGTAACTTGGCTTACACGGGCGGGAACGGTCAAACTTTTGGTTATTTCGTCAAACATTTTGTGCATTTATTTTTAGGATTTTCCATTATTTATGGCATTCATAAAATACCTTACCGCTACTTCCGAGGCCTTTCAATGGTGATGTTCCCCGTGATTCTCATTTTATTAGTAGTAACCTTACTTCAGGGCACAACCATTGCTGGGGCCAATGCCAGCCGATGGATTCGAATTCCTGTAGTCGGGTTTACATTTCAGCCATCTACCCTTGCGGCATTGGTTCTGATGGTTTATGTGGCGCGCTATTTATCCAAAAATTTCGAAGAAAATATCACCTTTAAATCCTCAATGTTGAACCTTTGGTTGCCAGTTTTTATTGTATTGGTATTGATATTACCAGCCAATTTTTCAACGGCCGCCATCATATTCTTCATGATCATTGTGCTGGTATTTTTAGGAGGGTATCCCATTCGGTACTTGGCGGCAATTGTAGGCATGGCTATTATGGGTTTGATGTTTTTTATTATGACAGCCAAATTATTTCCAGAGGCCATGCCGAATCGTGTGGATACCTGGAACAGTCGAATAGAACATTTTTTAGACAATAAAGATACCGCAGAGGATTATCAAATTGAAAAGGCCAAAATTGCTATCGCCACGGGTAGCTTTTATGGACTCGGACCAGGAAAAAGTGTGCAAAAAAACTTCCTGCCACAATCGTCGTCAGATTTTATTTTTGCCATCATAATAGAAGAATATGGCCTCATTGGGGGAGTGTTTTTAATCCTATTGTACTCATTATTGCTGTTTCGAATCGTTGTTGTGGCTCAAAAGGCCGATTCTGTTTTTGGCAAATTAACCACCATTGGTGTTGGATTACCCATAATCTTTCAAGCCCTAATTAACATGGGGGTAGCCGTAGAATTATTTCCAGTCACAGGACAAACCTTACCACTGATTAGCAGCGGGGGAACTTCCATTTGGGTGACTTGTTTGGCCATTGGAATTATTTTAAGTGTAAGCGCAAAACGAGAAGAAATTAGAAATCAGTCGGGCGACGAACAAAGCCCTTTAGACATTTTAAGCGAGACGTTGTAATGCAAAAATTTAAAGCAATCATATCAGGCGGTGGAACAGGAGGGCATATCTATCCTGCGCTAGCCATCGCGAATGCTTTAAAACGGCACGATTCCACCACTGAAATATTATTTGTTGGAGCTCATCGAAAAATGGAAATGGAAAAAGTACCCCGTGCCGGTTATCGCATTGTGGGGTTATGGATTTCTGGATTCCAACGAAAGAACCTTTACAAAAACGTCCTTTTCCCTCTAAAACTCGTGGTTAGTCTCATTCAGGCCATGTACACCATCGTTAGATTTAGACCCACTATTGCCATTGGAACGGGAGGTTTTGCAAGTGGTCCAGTGTTGTTTGTGGCGTCACTTTTTGGCATTCCTACACTGATACAAGAGCAAAATTCTTACCCCGGGATAACCAATAAATTATTAGCAAAACGCGCGCACACCATATGTGTTGCTTATGGGAATTTATCTCGATTTTTTCCCAAACAAAAAATCGTACTCACTGGAAATCCTGTGCGGCAAGATATCCTGGAGTTAGAAGCCAAAACAGAGGCGGCGAATGCCCATTTCGATTTAGACACAACAAAGAAAACGTTATTGGTTTTGGGAGGTAGTCTTGGTGCAAAACGCATAAATGAACTTGTTGAAAGTAAATTAAATTATTTTAAACAAAATAACATTCAGTTGATTTGGCAATGCGGTGCTTTATATTTTAACACCTTCAAACCTTACCACTCCAATCAAGATGTTCAAGTTTTGGATTACATAGGGCGTATGGATTTGGCTTATGCGGCCGCAGATTTTGTGATTTCGCGAGCGGGTGCCAGCTCGGTTTCTGAGTTGTGCTTGGTGGCAAAACCGGTCATTTTTATTCCATCTCCAAATGTTGCTGAAGACCATCAAACCCAAAATGCCAAAACTGTTGCGGATGCCAAAGCTGCCATTCTAATTAAAGAATCAGATTTGAATTCAAAATTTGAAGCCAAATTTTCAGAGTTAATTCAATCCGAAACTTTACAAAACACCTTGAAAACAAATATTAAGCAATTGGCCAAACCATCGGCTACGGACGCCATTTTGGGTGAAGTTTTAAAATTGTTGAGCACATGAATTTAAAGCGGTTTGAACATATCTATTTCGTAGGAATTGGAGGCATTGGAATGAGTGCCTTGGCCCATTATTTCCATGCAGCTGGCAAAACCGTTTCAGGTTACGACAAAACCCCAAGCGCGATTACAAATGCACTACTAGACAAAGGCATTGAGGTTGTATTTAATGACAGCATAAATGCGATTAATTCCACTGCGTTGAATCGCCATTACACTTTAGTAGTTTACACACCAGCCGTACCAAACACGAATGCTATTCTGAATTATTTTAGATCTCATGGTTTTGAAATACTAAAAAGAGCACAGGTTCTAGGACATGTCACACAAGACACGTTTTGCATGGCAGTAGCAGGAACGCATGGCAAAACTACAACGAGCAGTATTTTGGGGTATTTGTTAGAAAGTACCAATCAAAAAGCTACGGCATTTCTTGGTGGGATTTCAGAAAATTACAACTCGAATTTGATTCAAAATGGCAACGAAATAACGGTGGTGGAAGCCGACGAATTTGACCGTTCTTTCCTATCGCTTCGACCCAATTTTGCTTGCATTACAGCCATTGATCCCGATCATTTGGACATTTATGGCGATGCAAAAACGTTGGCTCAAGCCTTTGAAAATTTCGCAAAACTTCTCCCTAACGATGGGCGTTTATTTGTCCACCATGAGGTTCCCATGGCGGGAATAACTTACGGAGTTGAGACTCAAGCCGATTACGCCGCAATTAATCTAACTGTAAACAATGGAACCTATCATTTTGATTTAAAAACACCTTCAAATTGCATTAGAAATTTTGAGCTTAACATGGCTGGAAAACACAATCTGTCAAATGCCGTTGTTGCGTTGGCTATGGCCATAGAAAAAGGGATTTCTGAAGACGCACTTCGCAATGCTCTAAAAGATTATAAAGGCGTAAAACGCCGATTTTCCTACATTCTAAAAAATGACAACCTCGTATTTATTGACGACTATGCACACCATCCCAAGGAACTTCTTGCGGTTTCTAACGCCCTGAAAGAAATGCACCCAAACCAGAAAGCCACTGCAGTTTTTCAGCCCCATTTGTACAGCAGGACTCAAGATTTTGCTTCTGAATTTGCCAAAGTGCTATCAGAGTTTGATGCGGTGTTGTTGCTCGATATATATCCAGCCAGAGAACGTCCTATAGAGGGAATAACATCTGAGTGGTTACTAAAAAAAATTAAATCGCGGTATAAAACATTAGTTCAAAAATCAGCCCTGGTTGATGCTATCAAAGCTATAGGAAACCCTCTGTTGGTAACCCTTGGTGCGGGTGATATTGGAGCGGAAGTTGAACCCCTAAAACAGGCATTAATCGATGGGTAAGTTTCTGAACATCATGAAAGGTATGTTGGTCGCTGCGTTGGTGCTGGTGTTGTACGCATTTTCATCCTTTCGAAATAATGCGCAACCCATTGCCAATGTCCAGGTTGATTTTGTGGGCGATAATACGCTGTATATTAGTAAATCTACGGTTAATAAATTGTTAATACAAAATCAAGAATCTCTCGAGTGTGTGTCTAAAGAAGTTTTAGATTTGAAAGGGTTAGAGTCCAAACTTTCGTCGCATCAAATGATAGAAAGTGCCGAAGCCTATCTTACTGTAAATGGGGAAGTTAAGCTCGAAATTACACAACGAAAGCCAATAGCAAGAGTTGTTTCAGAGCCGCCATTTTACATTGACAGTTACGGAAAAATGATGCCATTGTCGGATGAACATAGTGCTCGTGTGATGCTGGTTCACGGGCCTGATAATGTGGCAACAATTCCGCAGGTTTTCGAGGTCATTAAAGCCATTAAAAAAGACCAATTTTTAAACCTGAATGTTACCGATATCACAGTGGATATTGAGTCTAAGGTGTCGGTTCGACTACGAGATTGTGATTTTGAGGTCATTATAGGAAATACAGATCGATTGAATCAAAAATTTAGGAATCTAAAGGCGTTTTATCAAAAAGCGAAAAGTGATAACATAATACAACAGTATAAAAGTATCAATTTACAATTCGACCATCAGGTTGTTTGTACCAAAAAATAATTAGACTATGGAAAGTGAAAATATTGCAGTTGGCTTAGATATTGGAACCACAAAAATAGTGGCCATGATTGGACGAAAAAATCAATATGGTAAGCTGGAAACCATCGGAGTTGGTAAAGCTAAAAGTTTGGGCGTTCACAGGGGGGTGGTTAATAACATTACCCAAACCATACAATCCATCCAGCAGGCGGTGGCAGAGGCAGAGGCCTCTTGCGATTCCAAAATTGGCGACGTGACGGTTGGTATTGCTGGGCAGCACATCCGAAGCTTGCAACACAGCGACTACATCACCAGACCCAATGCAGAGGAAGTTATTAATGAAGATGACATCGACCGTTTAATCAATCAAGTTCATAAATTGGTGATGTTACCAGGGGAAGAAATTATTCATGTTTTGCCTCAGGATTTCAAGGTGGATGGTCAGGCCGAAATTAAAGAGCCCATCGGAATGTACGGCGAGCGGTTGGAAGCCAATTTTCATGTTGTAGTCGGGCAAGTTTCTTCCATTCGAAATATTGGCCGTTGTGTCCAAACGGCCGGATTGGGGCTGTCAGGCATCACTCTTGAACCACTGGCCTCGGCCAAGGCGGTTTTAAGTCAAGAAGAAAAAGAAGCGGGTGTGGCTCTGATTGATATTGGTGGTGGGACCACAGATTTGGCCGTTTTTAAAGACGGGATTATTCGTCACACCGCAGTCATTCCATTTGGTGGTAATGTCATTACTGAGGATATTAAGGAAGGGTGTTCCATAATTGAAAAACAAGCCGAGTTGTTAAAAATTAAATTTGGATCTGCCTGGCCGGGCGAGAATAAAGACAACGAAATCGTATCTATTCCTGGGTTGCGTGGCCGCGATCCGAAAGAAATAACCCTAAAAAATCTATCTAAAATTATTCATGCTAGGGTCGTAGAAATTATTGAACAAGTGTATGTTGAAATTAAAAATTACGGCCACGAAGAGCAAAAGAAAAAACTCATAGCAGGAATTGTACTAACGGGTGGCGGCAGCCAGCTTAACCATTTGAAGCAGTTGGTGGAGTATATTACGGGTATGGATACCCGAGTGGGTTACCCCAATGAGCATTTGGCAGGGGATAGCGATAGTGACATCACCAGTCCGCTTTATGCTACAGCTGTAGGGCTTGTTTTAGATGGATTGCAACGCCAAGAAAAAATAGAGACTATAGTCTTTGAACCTGAAGAGCCGAATGATGAAATACCCCAAGAAGCCCCACCAAAACGCACCAAAGGATTTTTAGAAAAACTAACCGAAAGAGTCAAAGACTTTTTAGAAAATGCAGAATAACCAACACACAATATAAATTTTTAATACAATGAGCAGCAACAACGAATTTGGAATTACATTTGATCTTCCAAAAAATCAATCCAACGTGATTAAGGTCATCGGCGTTGGTGGTGGCGGTAGTAATGCCATCAATCACATGTTTAACTTAGGGATAAAAGGCGTCGATTTTGTCATATGCAACACCGATGCACAAGCGCTAAACAATAGCGGTGTCCCCAACAAAATTCAACTGGGTGTTAATCTGACGGAAGGACTAGGAGCCGGAGCAAACCCAGACATCGGAGAACAAGCAGCCGTCGAAAGTTTAGAGGACATACGAGCCATGCTCAACACCAATACCAAAATGGTATTTATAACAGCTGGAATGGGCGGTGGAACCGGAACAGGAGCCGCACCGATTATTGCTAAAATGGCAATGGATATGGATATTCTTACCGTTGGAATAGTAACCATGCCTTTTCAGTTTGAAGGAAAAATTAGAAACACTCAGGCGCATAAGGGGATAGAAAAATTGCGGCAAGTGGTTGATTCTTTGGTTATTATCAACAACAATAAACTTCGAGAGGTTTATGGGAATTTAGGTTTTAAAGCAGGATTTTCAAAAGCAGACGAAGTCCTTTCCACTGCAGCTCGTGGCATAGCAGAAGTTATAACCCATCATTACACTCAAAATATTGATTTGCGCGATGCCAAAACCGTATTGAGTAAGAGCGGAACTGCCATTATGGGTTCTGCCACCGCCATCGGGGATAACAGAGCCAAAAAAGCCATTACGGCAGCGCTAGATTCGCCACTGCTCAACGATAATAAAATCACAGGTACCAAAAACGTATTACTGCTCATAGTTTCTGGAAATCTTGAAATTACTATCGATGAAATCGGCGAAATCAATGACCACATTCAGGCCGAAGCCGGCCAGGGTGCAAATATTATTATGGGTGTTGGCGAGGACGACTCGCTGGGAGAGGCCATTTCTGTAACCATTATTGCTACCGGTTTTGATGCGCATCAACAAAATGTCATTACCAACGTGGAACCGAAAAAAGTGGTTCATGCCTTGGAGGATGAGCAAATGATGCAACACGATTTGACACCATCAAATGATCTTCGCCCTCAAGACGTCTTGAAAAATGACGGAAATTCAGTCGCTGTTGTACATCAACTTGAGGAGGATTTTGAAGAGGAGTCTTTGGAAGAATTTTCTCAAGAAACGATGGATTTAATTCCAACCACTGAACGGATTAAAGATATTAGTGTTGATTATGAGTTGGTTCAAGGGGTTGATGCTAATGATGATGAATTTATTATCAACAACATTACCGACATTACTGAAACCGCAGAAATTGCAGAATCTACAGATCAAATTAGTGTTGAGGAACAAACCGTGTTGACTTTTGACCTGCCATTGGCCGAGCTTAAACAAGATTCAATTCGTTCAGAAGCTGAAGTTTTTGAATTGGAAGATCATGTCAATGAGATTGAAGTTGATGAGTACATAGAACTTATTCCAGTTGCAGAAACCAGTCCCGAAAGTGAGTGTCGTTACACTTTAGACGACCATATCGTTTTGGAACAGACAGGTCAAAAACTCGCTATTGAAGCACACCCTGATGAAATCGAAGTTGAAGCTGAAGAAGAATTGGTTTTCACCAAAATTACTGTGAAGGAGCAACACGTTTCAACCGCTCCTGAAGAAGTTGGAAACCCATTCGACAGTCCGATATCCAAAACCTTACGCGATAGAGCGGACGAAAGACGAAAAAAGATGAAGGCCTTTAATTATAAATTTAACGCTTCCAAAATTGAAGAAATTGAAAAAGAACCAGCATACAAACGACAAGGAGTTGAGCTGAGCGATTCCAATGAAGGTTCTCAGTCATTGTTTTCAAGAACGTCTTTGTCAGCCGACGAGAATCAAGATGTTCAGGTCCGTACCAATAACTCCTTTTTGCACGACAATGTGGATTAGTCACCTCAGATTTTTTTCATTAATCCCATTTGTTCAAGGATATAATTGCGTATATTCGTAGCCCAAAAAAACAATCGTAAAATGAGTTTACAAACTTCGATTATGATCGCCATGAAAGCTGCCATGAAATCCAAAGATGCGGTGGCCCTTACAGCGCTTCGTTCCGTAAAATCTGCCATTTTATTGGCGCAAACTGAAAGCGGATCAAAAGCTGAAATGACTGAGGCTGAGGAAGTTAAACTCCTTCAAAAATTAGTCAAACAACGCCAAGACAGTGCTGCTATCTTCAGCGAACAACAACGCCCTGACTTGGCAGCTCCAGAACTTGCTGAGGCTGAAATAATTGGTCAATTTCTTCCAGAAATGCTCTCTGAAGCTGAAGTAGAACAACATGTTTTAGAGGCCATACAAACGCTTGGTGCTGAAAGCATGAAAGATATGGGAAAAGTGATGGGGTTTTTGAGTAAAAAATTGGAAGGACAAACCGATGGTAAAACTATTTCGACGCTTGTAAAGAAAAATTTAATTTAAATAAATGGCTGCGTAGCTCAATTGGATAGAGCACTGGATTTCGGCTCCAGCGGTTGAAGGTTCGACTCCTTTCGCAGTCACATATAAACCCTTTGATATTCAGAGGGTTTTTTATTTATGATATGATGCAAATCTTAA
>CAJXUB010000010.1 GCA_913061125.1 uncultured Flavobacteriaceae bacterium | reverse complement strand
AAAAATTCCATAGTCGAACAGGTTTACTATCAAAACACCATTGAAGAGCGCCACCGCCATCGTTATGAATTTAATAACAATTACAAAACCCAGATTGAAGCACAAGGAATGATCGCTACAGGTGTTAATCCAGATACAAATTTAGTAGAAATTATAGAAATACCAGATCATCCTTGGTTTGTAGGTGTTCAATATCACCCCGAATATAAGAGTACTGTGGCTAACCCCCACCCGTTGTTTACGGCATTTGTAAAAGCAGCTTTGAAACACCATACTTCTAAATAAAAATATTATCGTTAATTTGAACCAATAAAAATTGACCAATACCATCCTATGGAAGAGAAAAAATTAGACACAAATTCACTTATTGGTTTTATGCTGATAGGCGCCATTTTGCTGTATATGATGTGGCAAAATCAACCCACTCCAGAGCAATTGGCCACTCAAAATGCGCAAGAAACTCAGGTCGATTCTCAAAATTCTACATCGAAACTTAAATCAGAAACCCCTTCAGCCAACGAACGTTTGGCTGAACAGAAAACAAAGCTTGGAGATTTCGCCTATTCCCTAAACGCTTCCGCTTTGGAACAATCCACAACAACGTTAGAAAACGATATTTTATCCCTTAAAATTGACAATCAAGGAGGGATGCTTTCCGAGGTTAGACTTAAAGAATTTGTAAACTTCGATTCCGTCCCCGTATTTCTTATTAAAAATGGAACATCGACACTCAATTTAAATTTTTCCACATCTGATAATAGAAATTTCGACACTTCCGAATTATTTTTTGAACCCGAATTGAAGACGGACGGCGCCAATAAAGTATTGTCCATGAAACTGAAAGTTTCTGACACTCAATTTTTAGAATACATTTACACACTACGACCCGACGATTATATGCTCGGGTTTTCAATTCGATCGCAAGGATTAGCTTCAGTTTTTGACCCCCGCCAAGAAGCCCAATTGGAATGGGATTTAAAGGCCTTACGGCAAGATCAAAGCATTTCGTTTGAAAACCGATACACTCGGTTAACTTACGAGCACGATGGCGATAAAGTCAATAAATTATCACAAACCGGGGATGATGACGAGGCAGTTGAAAACGTCTCATGGATTTCCTACAGGCAACACTTTTTTAGTTCAATTTTAGTTCCGAATAATCCCTTGAAATCGGTAAATCTCAAATCCATGGATCTGGTGGAGGATGAAACAATTGACACACTTTTTACGAAACAATATTCGACCAAATTTTCCTTGTCATTTGCTGGAGGAGAGTTGGCTCAGAATATGGATTTTTATTTCGGACCAACCTATGCGAAAGCGTTAAAGCAGTACGACAAAAATTTAGAAAGTAGCATCCCATTTGGATGGGGTATTTTTGGGTGGATTAATAAATCTGTTTTCGGTCCACTATATGCTTGGCTTAGCAGTTTTTTATCCTATGGAATAGCGATTATTGTCATGACCATTATGGTCAAAATTCTATTATCTTTTGTACAATACAAACAATTTCTGTCTCAGGCCAAAATGAAAATTTTAAAACCTGAACTGGATGCCCTAAGAGAGAAATACAAGAATAATAAAATGAAGGCGCAACAAGAGACCATGGCCCTTCAAAACAAAGCTGGAGCCAGTCCTCTGAGCGGTTGTTTGCCTGGGTTGCTTCAAATTCCTGTATTTTATTCCCTATTCATGTTTTTCCCCATCGCCTTTGAGTTGCGTCAGAAACCCTTCCTTTGGGTGGATGATTTAAGTTCCTACGACATCATTGCAGAATTGCCATTTAACATTCCATTTTATGGGGATCACATCAGCTTATTTCCCATTTTGGCCTCCATAGCCATATTTTTCTACATGCGAATGACCACAGGGCAAAATATGGCCGCTCAACCTCAACAAGAAGGCATGCCCGATATGGCCAAGATGATGAAATACATGATTTATTTCTCCCCACTATTAATGTTATTTTTCTTCAATAATTATGCTTCCGGGTTGAGTTTATATTACTTCGTATCCAACCTAATTAGTATCGGTATTATGTTGGTAATCAAAAATTACATCATCGATGAGGATAAAGTCCTGGCGCAAATTGAAGTCAACAAAGCCAAGCCCAAAAAGCAAAATAAATTTCAAAAGAAAATGGCCGAAATTATGGAACAGGCCGAAAAACAAAAAGCCGCACAAGAGCGTCGAAAAAAATAACCCCATTAAAACTGCCTTCGGGCAGTTTTTTATTTCTAAAAATTAAAGCCCCACGAAATATTCTTAAATTTGCAACATGAAAACAGTCGTAGTTGGCCTTTCTGGCGGAGTAGACTCCAGTGTTGCAGCTCATCTTATTAAAGCGCAGGGCTACAATGTGATAGGTCTATTTATGAAAAATTGGCACGACGATTCTGTGACCATTTCCGACGAATGCCCATGGCTGGAAGACAGCAATGATGCCATGATGGTGGCCGATAAACTTCAAATCCCTTTCCAAACGGTAGATTTAAGTGAGGAGTACAAAACACGCATCGTGGACTATATGTTTAGCGAATACGAAAAAGGGCGAACCCCAAATCCGGATGTTCTGTGCAATAGAGAAATTAAGTTTGATGTTTTTTTAAAAATAGCATTATCGCTAGGCGCAGATTATGTGGCAACAGGGCATTATTGCCGTAAAACTGTGGTAAATCCTCAATCTAAATCGCCTGTTTACCAATTGCGTTCTGGAATTGATTCTAAAAAAGATCAGTCCTACTTTTTATGTCAATTGTCCCAGGAACAATTGGCTAAAACTCTTTTTCCAGTTGGCGAACTCACCAAAACTCAAGTTCGAGAAATTGCAACAAATCTTGGCCTAGTTACAGCCGATAAAAAAGATTCTCAAGGATTGTGTTTTATTGGAAAAGTTAGACTGCCCGATTTTTTGCAACAGAAATTGCAACCCAAAACAGGCGATATTATAGAAATCCCTTCAACCTTTGAGGCCTACCACAAACATGAATTAAATTCCAAAGCAATATCTCTTAAAACGAGGGCTACCAAATACTGCTATTCTCCAGAAAACGGTCAAGTCGTTGGGACACATCAAGGGGCTCATTTTTTTACCAAAGGCCAAAGAAAAGGGCTGGCTGTTGGAGGAACAAAAGAACCTCTTTTCGTTATTGAAACAGATGTAGATTCAAATACCATATATGTCGGTCAGGGTAAAAACCATCCCGGTTTACTTCGTTCAGTATTGCTTGTAAAACCCTCTGAGATACACTGGATTAGAGAAGATTTTAAGCTCAATGTTGGTAATTCTTTAGATGTTTTAGCACGAATTCGCTACCGCCAACCTCTGGAAAATGCCACCCTTCATCAGACAGCCAAAGGGTTATATGTGGCGTTTTCAACTCCTCAAACCGCCATTACCGAAGGTCAATTTGTGGCGTGGTATTTGGACGACGAATTAGTTGGTTCGGGGGTAATTTCATAACTTGTCCATAGATTTAAACTTCTCAAGAAGGAACGAATGACACGCAACACCATCACTACATTATTTGGTATAAAATACCCTATTGTTCAGGCCGGTATGGTCTGGAACAGTGGTTGGAAATTAGCCTCCACCGCTAGCAATTCAGGAATTTTAGGGCTTCTTGGAGCAGGGTCCATGTACCCTGACGTCCTAAGAACCCACATCAGAAAATGCAAAGCCGCTACTACAAATCCCTTCGGAGTCAATGTTCCGTTGCTTTACCCCAATATTGAAGAAATAATGAAAATTATTGTGGAAGAAAATGTAACTATTGTTTTTACCTCTGCGGGGAACCCCACCACTTGGACAAGGCGACTAAAACAGAGTGGAATCACAGTGGTTCATGTGGTGAGTAGTGTTAAATTTGCTCAAAAAGCCGAATCTGCAGGAGTAGATGCCGTAGTGGCCGAAGGATTTGAAGCAGGCGGTCATAACGGTCGCGAGGAAACCACAACCATGACTTTGGTGCCAATGGTACGAAAAACCGTCTCGATTCCCGTTATTGCTGCTGGTGGAATAGCCACCGGGAAAAGCATGCTGGCCGCTATGGTTTTGGGGGCCGACGGTGTTCAAATTGGCAGTCGATTTGTGGCCAGTCAAGAATCTTCGGCACACGCGCATTTCAAACAAGCTGTGGTGGATGCCAAAGAAGGCGATACACAACTGACACTCAAAGAATTAACCCCAGTTCGATTGCTTAAAAATAAATTTTATGAGGATTTGATGGCACTTTACAAAACCAACCCTAATGCGGCCCAACTGCAGTCGTTATTGGGACGTGCAAGGGCCAAACGCGGTATGTTTGAAGGCGATTTGGAAGAAGGCGAACTAGAAATTGGCCAAATTTCTGGGCTAATCGATTCCGTTTTGCCCGTTTCAGAAATCGTAGCTCAACTCGTTTCAGAATTCAACACTGCAATATCAAATGTTAACCATTTTAAATTATAAATCATGACCAGACGAGAGGAACAATTGGGTGCTTTTGATCGGTTACTAACCATAATGGACGAACTCCGTGCCAAGTGTCCGTGGGACAAAAAGCAAACCATGGAAACCCTTAGGCCCCTCACTATTGAGGAGACTTACGAATTGGCTGATGCGATTTTGGATCAAAATGCCAATGACATCAAAGGGGAGTTGGGCGATTTGTTATTGCATATTGTGTTTTATGCCAAAATTGGCAGTGAAACCAACGCCTTCGATATAGCTGATGTTCTTAATTCTATTTGTGATAAATTAATCAAACGTCATCCGCATATATATGGTGATCTTGAGGTTAAGAATGAGGAAGAAGTTAAACAAAATTGGGAGACATTAAAATTAAAGGAGGGAAAGTCAAGCGTGTTGGAAGGCGTGCCAAATAGTCTTCCAGCGTTGGTTAAAGCATGGCGAATTCAAGAAAAAGTAGCAGGTGTTGGGTTTGATTGGAACTCTACCGATCAAGTTTTCAAAAAAGTTGAGGAGGAGCTGCAAGAATTAAACACTGAAATAAAATTGAAAAATCCCGATGGTATAGAGGATGAATTTGGGGATGTCTTATTTTCATTAATCAATTACGCTCGATTCCTAAAAATTAACCCTGAAAATGCGTTGGAACGTACCAATAAAAAATTCATAAAACGATTTCAATTTATGGAAAATCAGGTTAAAATTGAAAATAAAACACTCACCGATTTGACTTTTGATGCCATGGAGGAATTATGGGAGAGAGCCAAGCAACAATAATTAGTCCATAATTTTTTTAATGCTGCTCAATTTTTTATTCCATTGATTGAGTTGCATTTTGTGGGCCTCAATGTTCTTATGAACCTCCAAAACCATAGGATTATCGTCCTTCACATTGGAGAAAAACTGGAGGTTATTTTCCAGTTGATTAATTTCAGATGCAATATCGTCAATCTTTTTTCTGACAAAAGAGATTTCTTTATTTAAATGTCTCGGATCTTTTGCTAATTTTAACAGTTTGGAAGTGTATTTCAGGGACTCAATCGCCTCCTTACTCATTCCAGCATCGCCATACAATTTGGTTAAAGTATTGTAGAACTCGGTATCAATTTGGCGTTTGCTCTTAGGAACATTTCCGATGGACGACCATTGCGTTGAAAATTCTTTAATTCGGTTGATATTCGCCTCTTGGTTGTCTTCTAAAACAACACCTTTCAGAGACTCCAGCAGAACCTCTTTGTCCTTTAGAGCTTGGTTTTCTTCTTCTGTTCCAGCGTTTACATGCTCATAATATCGGTCGAAAAAATGATTACAAGCTCCTCTAAATTGCTTCCACAGTGCGCTGCTTTCTTTGCGCGGAATATGCCCTATGGTTTTCCATTGATTTTGAATGTCTTTCATCAGAACTGCAGTCGTTTCAAAATCATCACTATTCTTATTGTGCTCGGCTATTTCTACCAGTTCTTTTTTCTTTTTAAGATTCTCAGATTGATTTTTCTTTAGAGACTTGTAGTACGTATTTTTTTGTTTAGTGAATGTTCTTAGTGCCGATTTAAAATCCGTCCAAGATTTGGATCTCATTTTCTTGGGGACACCTCCAATTTTAAAAAACTCTTCTCGAAGCTGTTCAACCTTTTTTGAAACTTTTTGCCAATCGCTGTGTTGATTGTACTGGCCTTGTGCGATGGTATTAATTTTGGCAATAATACGCTCTTTAGTCTCATGATTCGATAACAGTTCTTGTTCTATTTGAGCATTAAATTGTTGGCGTTTATCATTGATTACTTTTGTGGCTGCACTAAATTGCTCCCAAAGACTGTCTCGATGCGCTCTGGCTACCGGGCCCAATTCCTCCTTCCAAATTTTGTGTAGTGCTTGTAATTCTCGGAACGCTCGACCCAAATTTTCTTCTTTAGCCAATGCCTCCGCACTCCGAATTAATTTCTGTTTTTGCTCTAAATTATATTGATAATCTCGATCTCTCAAATCCCGATTTAGGTGCAAAAAATCATAAAACTTCCCCACATGATGCCTGTAGTTATTCCAAACACTATTGGCCTCCTTCAAAGGGACTTTTCCCAAATTCCGCCAACGTTCTTGCAAATTTTTGAAATTATTATACGTCACATTACTGTCCTGATTTACATCAATCAATCCTTTAATTTGTTCAATAATTTCCAGCCGGGATTCTAAATTTTGTTTCATGGTTTGAGATTTATTTTTCTCAAACGCCTCATTTTTCTCCCGATATTGTTTGCTTAATGCATTAAATTTTTTCTTGTAAGGACTGTTAAAACTAAAGTCTATACTGTTTCCACCACCTTCTAAAAAAATAGTTTTAGCGGCATTCAATTGTGATGTAAATTTCGAATTAAATACTTTTTTTATTTGATTCACCTTGGGGCGAATGGTATAGAGGTCATCGCCCTTAATGATTTGCTCAAAAGCCAACACCAGGGCTTCCAAATCCATAGTCTCGTAGTCAACACCGCCATTATTAGACTCAGTTGCTGACTCATCCGCCTCTTGATGAGCATCGTTTTGGGTCTCATCAGATGGTTCTGTTGGTTCCGATGAATCCGTTTTTGGGGCGGGTGTTTGTTCAACCTCAGGTTGGTTTGAAGTTGTATTTTCGTCCATTATTGGAGAGGGGTTATTTTTTTCCTCCATAGTTCCATCTGCTTCTTGCAGGTTATCTAGCGTTGACATAGCTCAAAGGGTTTGATGTTACAATACCTTATTTGTCATAAATATACGTTTATCTTCGAAAATTGCAAATTAAAATTATCTGCCTCAATCAAGAATTCCAGATGGCCCATGATTTTTCGGCCTGTAATTCTAACATTTTCAGTCCATTAAGTGTTTTGGATCCAGCTTCTTTACCAAAACGTAAAAATTTAGTTTCATCAGGGTTATAAATTAAATCGTAGAGCAAGTGAGAGGGAGTTAGAGCGTGGTAGGGAATCGCTGGAAATTGTTCCACATTGGGGTATGTTCCAACTGGCGTGCAATTCACAATTATTGAATGGTTTGAAATGATTTCTGCGGTTAAATTATCATAACCAAAATGGGCCTGAGAGGTTACGTTTCGACTTACAAAGTACGACTTGATATTCAGAGTTTTTAGGGCAAAATCTACCGCTTTAGACGCTCCACCTGTTCCTAAAATTAGGGCCTTTTGATGACTTGGTAAAAGGTAGGGTTTAATGCTTTCTTGAAATCCAAAATGGTCCGTGTTATACCCAATTCGTTTGCCGTTTTCTATTTTGATGGTATTTACGGCTCCTATGGTTCTGGCATCGGGGTCTAAATCATCCAAAAAGGGGATAACAGATTCTTTGTATGGAATGGTTACGTTGAGTCCACCGATGCGGTCGGACGTTTCGAAAATGGATTCAAACGATTCAATGCTTTCAAGGTCAAAGTTCCTGTAATGGCAGTTAAGTTGTTCGGTTTCAAATTTTTTTGAAAAAAAACCTCTCGAAAACGAGTAATCTATATGCCGTCCAATAAGTCCAAAAATTGTCATGCTTTTCGATTTTGATTTCCGTACCATTCTAATCCCAAAACAATACCGATACCCAAAGCTATAAAAAGTAGGGCATATAACGTTTCGGAAGTAAAATCGGGGAAATAGCGTTGGTAGTTTTCTATAATTTTTTTTCCTGATGAATCCAAAACAACACCACCATTGGCGTTGGTTTTGTGGAGGGTATGTTTCCAAGGCCAAACCACCCCCAAAGACCCTGTTATAAACCCCATAATAAGAGCCAAAGTGATGGCTTTAAAGTGCTTTAATACATGGTTTAGTAGGTGTGAAAGGGAGACTAAACCCGTTACTGAGCCTAGTGTAAAAACGGCCAAAATTTTTAGCATTTTAGTATTTTGTTCATTTTTTACACTGTCAAAATCTCCGGTGCTTATCCAAACGATGGTGTCAAATAATGCATTGACCGCATCGACCAATAATAGCACATAATTGCCAAGTAGCATAAGAATAAACGACCCTGAAAAACCCGGTAAGGTCATTCCTGTGATACTGATGATTCCACAAAAAAAGACAAACCAAAGGTTGTCATTTTCAGTGGCTGGAGTTAAAAAACTAAGTCCAACCCCCATGAGCATCCCAAGGGTAATCATCCCAATGGTTTTCCAATTCCAAGTTTTAAAATCATTAAAAATATACAATACCGATCCTATAATCATCCCAAAAAAGACGCTCCAAACAAACAGCTCGTATTTGACGATTAGAAAGTCTAATACTTTTGAAACACTAAAGTAGCTGATGATCATTCCAAGAAATAGCAGACTTAAAAACTGCCCGTTGGTGTGGGTGTAAAATGCAGAAAATTGTCCTGAAAATAATAATTTGAATCCCGGGCGGTTAAATTTCTGTAGCGATGCAATAAATTCTTCGTAAAATCCCATCACAAAGGCAACGATGCCCCCAGAAACTCCTGGAACTTTGTTGGCTGTCCCCATGGCAATTCCTTTAAGAATCAAAGTGAGTTTGGACGATATGGTGCTGTAGTTAGACACAAGATTTTGATTTGGTTCCTATGCGCTCTAAAATAAAAATAAGAACAAACCCTAGGGCCATAAGACTGAAGGCTTCTGCGGTATTAGGATCGCCATTGTAGGTTGTAGGCAGCACGACTTTTTCTGAAAATGGCACCTGAATTCCGTCGGAATTAATTCGGTAGCTTAACACGGTTTTCCAAGGCCAAATTTTGACTAATGCTCCTGTCATAAATCCTGTTAAAACGGCTAGTGTTGCATTTTTGTAGTTATTAAACAACCATTTAAGAAGTTTTGAAAATGATAAAATTCCAACGATTGCTCCAAGTGAAAAAACAAAAATTTTTAGAAGATCTTTTGAGTTTACAGCATCCAATATGGTATGATAACTGCCAAGTATAATTAAAATAAATGCGCCAGAAATTCCTGGAAGAATCATAGCGCAAATTGCAATAGCACCAGAAAGAAATAAGTAAAAAAGCCCCGAAGACCCGTCGTAAACCCCCCAAGTGGTTAGCATGTAGGCGACTGCCGTTCCGACAGTAAAACTCAATATGGTTTTGAATTGCCATTGATCAATCTTTTTAAACACAAAAACAATACTGGCCACTACCAAACCAAAGAAAAAGGACCATAATGCGATGGGTTTTTCGTCAATTAACCAAGCAACAACTCGAGATAACGCCGTTAAACTAATTGAAACCCCTCCAAAAATGGCCAATAAAAAGTTGCCATTAATGGTATTCCAGACATTTTGTAATCCTTTGGTTTTTAAGTCTTTAAATAGTGAAAAACGAAAACTTCCCAAACTGCCAATTAATTCTTCATAAATCCCTGTAATAAATGCGATTGTACCACCCGAGACCCCCGGTACCAAATCGGCAGCTCCCATGGCCATCCCCTTAAAAATTAGAATGCAGTAATCAATGAAATTGCGTTTCATGATAGGATTTTTGTAGGGCTAAAGATAATTAAATTTGACGGGATGAATTTTTGTAGCTTTCAATGAATTTTATCACATCCATTCTTTGATAAATTTCAGGGAATAATTCTTCAATAATAAACACATGATCGGCATTCGTATGAAGTGCTTTGAGAAGATGCGTATAGCCAGATTCGGATTGGTTTAGGGACAAGCAAATCCCCGAGATCCTGAATTCTAATTCCTCGCTATCGGGGTGGTGCTCCAGGGCCTGAATGAAGTTGTATTTTGCAGCTTCGAGTTCACCAAGTTTGATTAAAATATCACCTCTGAAAATCCAAACGTTAAGAGAAATTTCACCGAGTTCCAGTGTTCTTTTGTACCCTCTTTCGGCTTCTTCAAGGTAGTTGAGTCTTTCATTGATTTTGGAATAAAACAACCAATAATCTGCGTTTTCAGCATCCAAATCTATGGCTTTGTTGACGTAAAATAGGGCTTTTAAAAAGTCTTTTTTTGTAAAATAAAAAGCGGAAATTTTAATCCAACCCTCATCAAAAGCAGGGTCTTCCTTTACGGCTTTATGGTAAAACTCCAACCCCTTTTCCAATTGCCCTAAATGCTCATAGCATTGGCCTATTTTCAGATAGCTGAACGCAGTTGGGCCTTCAATTGCTATGGTGATATTGTAGTGATTTATGGCCTCTTGGTGGTCGTTAAGTTGTTCCAGGACTTTTGCTTTTTCGAGATAAGCCCCTATAAAAGAGTCGTCCGAAATAATGGCAAAATCGAATGCAGCGGCAGCTTTTTCTAAGGCATTGATTTCAACATATTGTTTTCCCAATTGATGCCAAGCCACTTCGCAATATGGATTTTGATCCAAATACCAGTTTAGATAATTAATTGCGTCTTGGGTTTGGTCTAAAAATTCAAAACAATAAATAATATTATATAAGGAGGAGTAATCTTCTAAATTTAAATCGATACATTTCATGAAATGGGTTTTGGCCTGTTGGTAGAGGTCCAAAAACAAGTATTCCATTCCGATTAGTGAGTGAATTTCAGAATTGTCTTCAGAAAATTCCAAAGCTTTCATAAACACCGCAATGGCCTCCTTGTGCTCATCTCTTTTGGAGTGAATGTTGGCCTTCTGAATGTAAAGTTCTTCGTTGCTGGGTTCCAATTCAAATAGGTCTGATAAAATCGCATCAGCATCGGACAAATGATTTTCAAATATTAAAACCTCTACCTGAAAAAGTTTTAAATTTACAGATGATGGGTGTTGATCTAAACCGAGCTTTATGGCTTTTTTGGCCAGGGCAACTTTGCCGATTTCTAGGTAATGATGGATGATGGTTTCAAATTCATTGGAGTCAAAGAATACGATGTTGTTTGTTTTCAGCATCGACTCAAATTTTCTTAGCGAAAATTTTTGGTTTTCTTCCGAAGGACTGTACTCCATAAAGTGCTAATTTATACCCTAAATTTAGGGTTATTCATCGCCCCTTGGAACGGCTAAAATGAATGTTTTCAACAAAGTAATTAACATCGTCGTTGGATGTCATCCAAAATATCCAAGATAATGGTGCAACCTTTTTCCAGTTCTTCCATTGAAACGGTTAGGGGTGGAGTGATGCGGATGGCTTTCGGTTCATAGAGGAGCCAAAATAATATAAGTCCTTGATTTTGAGCTTCCATAACTACTTTGTTGGTGGTATCCGCATTGGGAGTCATGGCACAAAGCATCAGCCCTTTGCCACGAATTTCTGTAATGAGCGGATGGGTTAATTTTGTTCTGATATACGCTTCTTTTTTCAGTGCGTCTTGAATTAGACTGGTTTGAGTGATTTCTTGCAACGTAGCCAAAGCCGCGGCAGCAATCACGGGATGCCCGCCAAACGTGGTAATATGCCCCAGTTTTGGGTGATCCGATAGACTGTCCATCAGTTCTTTTGAAGCCGAAAAAGCACCGATGGGCATACCACCGCCTAGTCCTTTTCCCGTAACGACCACATCTGGGGTGCAATTATAGTTTTCAAACCCAAATAGTGTTCCAGTTCGTCCAAATCCTGGCTGAATTTCATCCAAAATAAGAATCGCACCAACAGCGTTACAACGCTCCTGTACACGTTTTAAATAATCCTTTTGAGGTTCAATAAATCCAGCTCCCCCCTGGATGGTTTCAAGAATAACGCCTGCCGTTTTAGTTGTAATGAGAGAAAGGTCTTCAATTGAATTAAACCTTATAAATCGAACATCTGGGAGTAGTGGTCTGAATGGGGCTTTTCGGTCTTCATATCCCATCACACTAAGCGCGCCGTATGTATTCCCGTGATAGGCCTTGTGAGCGGCCAATATTTCTGAACGACCGGTGTATCGCCTGGCCAATTTCAGGGCACCATCTATGGCCTCTGTACCCGAGTTGGTTAAATACGTTTTTTCGATGTTTTCTGGTAAGTATTGGGCCATTAATTTGGTCAAATTCAATGCAGACTCCTGAATGTATTCTCCATACACCATAACGTGCAAATACCGATCCAGTTGTGCTTTGATGGCCGCTACAACTTTGGGGTGTCGGTGACCTAAACTACACGCAGACACTCCAGCTACAAAATCTAAATATGCTTTTTGATTGGCGTCAAAAATATAACAACCCTCAGCGTGGGATATTTCCATCGCTAGGGGATGCGGTGTGGTTTGTGCCTGATATTTAAAAAAGTCTGATCGACTCAAAGTTTTTTGTTGGTTTTAAACGGTTTATCGGCATCCAAAGGCAACTCCTTTAAAGGTTTGGTGTCTTTTTTGGGTATCTTTCTGGCGGCTTTATTTTGAGTTTTTGGGGATGGCTTTTTGCGGTCTTCGGGGGAGGATTGTCCTGCATTTTCGATACGATTTCGTAATTCTTCATCAAAAAAATCAGCTTGCGAGTCATTGTCCTCTAACCCTTTGATTTTGGGCAAAATCAAGTCGGGTTCGTCCGAAAATAAATCGGGTACACTTAAGGGGCGTTCATCTTCGCGCCAATTGAAACCGCGCAATAAAAGTTCATTTTCTGGAAATTCTGATTCGGGATAGGTTTTACCACCAATTTGATTGAGTTTTCGCAATTCGTCAATGGAATTTTCAGACAACCAAATTCGTATGGACCCCGATTTGGATTTATCGATACCAACCAGCTCGTTGTCGCTGTTTCTTAAATAATAAATGGTTTCAGCATTTTTGATGATATCGATTGTATTTAATTCGTTATTGACAAATAATCCATTTAGGCGTTTTCCAGAAATCTGATTGTACCCAGTCCCAAGAGTGTCTTTGCTAATGACAAATGCATTTTCAAACACTTTAAGCGAGTCAAGAGTTTCAGTTTTGTTGTTGGAAATTAAGTGGATGGAATCTCCAGTAATTTGATTTTCGTGATGCCAAAGAATTGGAAACCGACGTTTGGTAAAAGAATCTTCAGAGTTTGTGTCGTAAAAATTGATAAGTTGAGTCAGCCCGGTTTTTTGATTCATGTGGATGGAATCTGCTTTACCGCTCAAATCGGATTTGTACATTTTAGCACCATAGTATCCTCTAACAATACGATTTTCTGGTGGCCCAGTAATCATAAGGGTATCGCTGTGAATGAATATGGAATCGTTTTCCTGTTGGGTGATGGCAAGTGCTCTTTTTGTGATAAAAACAGAGTCCCTTGCTCGGTAAATCTCTGCGTAATGCCCTTTGACAACGCTGCTGTTGAGCGTATCAATGACGGTAATATTATTGGTCGCAGAAGCAAAATCTCTATTGCGGTCAAAATACATGCTGTCACCTTTAATGGTCCTCTCATCATAGTCAATTTTGGATTTTTTTACAAAATACCCCGTATCGTTATTGGTGTTGTAAAAACCACGCTCGCAATAAATAACACTGGTTTCGCTGGTAATGGTCGTTGGCCCATATAGAAAAGCGTATCCCGATTCGGTATAAAAATCCAAGCGGTCTGTGTCAATTACATACTCTGGATTGACAAGTTTAACTTGATCTATGAATTGATATTTTTTCGACTTAACATAATAGCGTCCAACCGAACTCGTGACCACTCCCGAGGTATCTCGCACAACCTTGCCGCTGCTGTTGTAAAAAGCCTGTTGTTTTACTCGGTCAAAATACAGAATATCTGTATAAAGTTTGGAACTGGGATCAATTAAAACCACATCACCACTGGCATAAGCCAGTTGGGTTTTTCCGCTGTATTCGACATATTTTGAAGTCAGATCGATGCTGTCTCCTTGTTTGATACGCACTTGTCCATAGGCCTCAATAAAATCGTCTTTACCATAATAAATCGCCTTGTTGCACCACATATCGATGCCTTTATGCTTGATGTGAACTTGATCCGAATTATCTCTTGTAAGAATGGTGGCGTCTGGAAGATTTTCCTCCAAATCCATGTAAGGGGCATATTCAATTTCAATTTGTTGACGTTCTTGCGCCCAACAAGCCAGAGGAAGCCACAAAAAAATAACTATTTTTAAAACAGAATCACGCAAATCGTTTGGGTTGAATTTCAACAAAAATAAGGATTATTCAATTTCAAAGGCAATCGTACCCCACAAATCCATTGAAAACACTGAATTTGAAAAATGTTCTAGCGGAAAATAGTTTGTTTTCTATCTGGCCCGACCGAAACGATTTTTATCGGAATGTCTAATTCTGATTCCAAAAAATCAATGTAAGTCATCAATGCCTCTGGTAATGTTGAAGCATGATCCATTTGGGTTAAATCTTCGGACCAACCGTGAAATTCAGTATAAATTGGCGTTACATTTTCTGGTTCGATATTATAAGGTAAGTGATTGATTTCCTGCCCTTTATAACGATAGGAGGTGCAAACTTTTAGGGTTTTAAAACCTGATAGCACATCGGCTTTCATCATCATCAATTGAGTTACACCATTGATTTGACAGGCATAGCGCAGAGCGACTAAATCCAACCAGCCACAACGGCGAGGTCGGCCGGTAGTGGCTCCAAACTCGTGGCCAACACGTGCCATGGTTTCGCCATCTTCATCGAACAGTTCGGTAGGGAAGGGTCCTGAACCAACTCGGGTGGTGTAGGCCTTAAAAATTCCAAAAACTTCCTTAATGGATCCTGGTGAAACTCCCAATCCGGTACAAGCTCCGGCAGCAGTTGTGTTGGAAGAGGTTACAAAGGGGTAGGTTCCAAAATCGATATCCAACAACGATCCTTGAGCGCCTTCTGCGAGAATGGATTTTCCTTCCGATTGAGCGTTATGCAAATAGGCCTCCGAATCGATAAAGGCGAGAGATTTTAGTGTTTCAACAGCTGCAAAAAATTCGTCTTCAAGCTCGTTTAAATTGTACTGTAAATCAACGTCATAAAAGTCAATCATGGCTTGGTGTTTGTTGGCCAACGCACGGTATTTTTCAGTCCAGTTGTCCAATTCTAAATCGCCAACCCGAATTCCATTTCGACCGGTTTTGTCCATGTACGTGGGGCCTATTCCTTTGAGGGTTGAACCAATTTTGGCTTTGCCCTTGGCCGCCTCGGAGGCAGCATCCAACAAACGGTGGGTGGGTAAGATTAAATGGGCTTTTCGAGAAATAATCAAGGACAATTTGTAATCAATGTTTTGAGTATCAAGTTTGTCCAATTCTTTTTTAAAAATAACGGGGTCAATCACAACTCCATTTCCAACCAAATTGGTGCTTTTTTCATGAAAAATACCTGACGGGATGGTGTGTAGCACGTGTTTCATCCCGTTAAAAACAAGGGTGTGACCTGCATTTGGCCCGCCCTGAAATCGTGCTATGATATCGTAATTTGAAGTTAATACATCAACAATTTTTCCTTTTCCTTCATCGCCCCATTGGAGTCCCAGTAGTAAATCTACAGCCATTTAAATTTGGTTAGTTTGAATTGTTTTTTTTTGTTCCGTAGAAGTAAAGCGAGTGGTTTTGAATGTCAATATCAAAAATTTCTTCTATGGTTTTTTTTATGGATTGAATTCTTGGATCACAAAATTCCATGACTTCTCCGGTGTCCGTCAAAATTACATGATCGTGTTGTTTGTCAAAATAAGATTTTTCATATTGGGCTTGATTTAACCCAAATTGATGTTTCCGAACAAGACCACATTCCAGCAGCAGCTCGATGGTGTTGTATAGGGTGGCACGAGAAACACGGTATTTTTTGTTTTTCATTTTGATGTATAAAGATTCAATATCAAAATGATCGTCATTGTTATAGATTTCTTGAAGAATAGCAAACCGTTCAGGGGTCTTGCGTTGACCGTTGTCCTCAAGATATTTTGTAAAAACATTTTTTACGATGTCTTGATTTTTATTTTTTGCTTTAACACCCATAACTGAAAAGCCAAATTTAAGCAATTTTTACACTCGTGATACTTTTTCTATACCATTTATTTTTTTTAACCGTTCCATCAGTTTTGAAACCGAACTGTTGTTGTTTACTTCCACAGCCACCTCGCCGTTAAAGGTTCCACTATTTGAATCAAATTTGATGCTTTTGATATTTACATTCATGCTTGTTGAAATCAATTTTGTAATATCATTTACCAGTCCCTTTTCATCAATTCCTGTGATTTTGAGTACCGCTTTAAAAACTTGTTGAGAAGAATCAATCCATTTTGCAGAGATGATCCGATAAGCGTAATTGGATTGCAAACTAAGTGCATTGGGACAATCTTTTTTATGCACCTTAATACCGTCTTTAATGCTTAAAAAACCAAACACTTTATCGCCCGGAATAGGATTACAACAAACTGAAATTTTGTAATTGAGTTTGTCCTCATCCTTACCAAAAACCAGTGAATCGTATTTGGACGTTATTTCCTCGTTATTGATCGATTCTGAAGTACTATTTTTCTTTCGTGTGATTTTATTTTTAATAAAGCTTACCAAAACATTACTCCGGGAGGCAGCGTATTTTTTCAGCATGCTGTTATCTATGCTTCCTATGCCAACTCTGTAAAACAAATCCAAGCTCGTTTTCAGATTAAAATAATTGACCAGCTCATTCACCGAGCGTTCGTTGAGCGTGATTTTAAGTTGTTTGAGTTTTCGTCGTAAAATTTCTTTTCCATCCTCTGCAATACCCTTTTTTTCTTCTTTAAGCGAAGATCGAATTTTACTTAAGGCTCGTGCAGTAGTGGCATAATCCAGCCAATTTGAGGTCGGTTTGGCATTGTCGGAAGTCATGATACTCACTTGATCGCCACTTTGCAATTTATGATTTAGAGGAACCAACTTTCCATTAACTTTGGCACCTCGAGTTTTAAGCCCTATTTCGGTATGAATACTGAACGCAAAATCCAAAGGCGTGGCTTCTTTTGGCAGCGATTTTAAATCGCCGTTGGGCGTAAATACAAAAATCTCTTTGGCATATAAGTTGAGTTTAAATTCCTCAACAAAATCGACAGCACTGGCTGCAGGGTTATCCATAACCTCTTGAAGCTTTCCGATCCAATTTTCCAGGGTGTCGTCGTTTTCAGTATCACCTTCTTTATATTTGTAATGTGCGGCATACCCTTTTTCCGCAATTTCATTCATTCGTTCACTCCGAATTTGAACCTCAACCCAGCGCCCTTTGGGTCCCATTACCGTGATGTGGAGCGCTTCATATCCTGTAGATTTTGGCGACGAAATCCAATCGCGAAGTCGTGTCGGATTCGGTCGAAAATAATCCGTAACGATAGAATATATTTTCCAAGCCAAAAACTTTTCATTTTTTAACCCCGATTTATAAATAATTCGAACGGCAAATTTGTCGTAAACCTCTTCAAACGATACCCCTTGGCGCTGCATTTTTCGTCGAATAGAAAAAATAGATTTTGGACGACCTTTGATATCGTATTTGATTTTTTCTTTTTTTAGAGCAGAATCCAAAATACGGCTAAACTCTTCAATATAAGCGTCTTGCTCCTCCTTGCTCTCTTGCAATTTATTCAGGATACTAAAATACACCTCGGGTTCCGTGTATTTTAGGGCCAAATCTTCCAATTCAGATTTGATGTTGTACAGCCCAATTTTATGCGCCAGAGGCGCATAAATATAGAGCGTTTCGGAAGCAATTTTCACTTGTTTATCTTCTCGCAAGGATTGAATCGTTTGCATGTTGTGAAGTCGGTCTGCAATTTTGATGATAATCACACGAACATCATCATTGAGCGTCAACAACATTTTTCTAAAGTTCTCTGCCTGAAGAGAAATATCTTTATCTTTTTTTAAACTAGAAATCTTGGTCAAACCATTGACTAGTCTTGCCACAGTTTCACCAAAAAGTTGTTCAATGTCATTGATGGAATAATCGGGAGAATCTTCGACCACATCGTGCAAAAGAGCCGCAGCAATGGAGGTGGCGTCCAATCCAATTTCCGAAGCCACGATTTTTGCCACAGAAATGGGATGAAAAATATAGGCCTCACCCGATTTTCGTCGCTGATTTTTATGGCCATCAACAGCCACGTCAAACGCCTTTCGAATGAGTTTTTTATCTGCTGCAGAAAGGGTTCTGTAACTGATTTTTAGCAGTTCTTTATACTCCCTAGCGATGGCTGCGTTTTCTTTTTTTAATGCGGCTTCGGTCATACCCTAAAACTAAAACAAACATTCGTAATTGGCAATAGTGCTGCCTTTTTTTTGTGAAGAAGTTAATTTTTATTTAAAAATATCTACTTAAAAGAGCGTTGCCGTTGCGCTTCAAACAACAGAATTCCAGCAGCTACCGAAACGTTCATGGAATCCAAAGTGCCAAGCATAGGAATATGAATGCATTGCGTCGCCGATGATCTCCAAATGGCTGAGAGTCCAGTGCTTTCTGGGCCAACAACAATGGCAGATGCGGTGCAAAAATCTATCGTGTCGTAGCGAACGGAATCCTGCAAAATAGCACTGTAAATTCCAATTTTGTGTTGATCTAAAAAATGAATAATTTCTCTTGAAGTTCCAACAGCTACGGGGGTACTAAAAAGTCCGCCAACACTCGAGCGTACAACGTTGGGATTGAATAAATCGGTGGTTGGGTCTGCAATCAAAACGGCATCGGCTTTGACGGCGTCTGCCGTGCGAAGTAGCGCGCCAATGTTACCCGGTTTTTCGGGCGATTCGGCAACTAAAATCAAAGGGGTATTTGATTTGAGTTTTAAGTTTTCTAAAGTCGTGGATTTAATATTGACCAAGGCCAAAACGCCTTCCGTACTGCCCCGATAGGCCAATTTTTCATACACTGAATTTGATATCTGAACGAGTTCTGTACCTTCTTGACTGAAAGATTTGACTTGATTTTGATCAAACATTTCGGGGACAAAACACAAGGTTTGAATTTGAAACCCTCCTTGTTTGGCTAAACTTACCTCGCGCCGACCCTCGACAACAAAAACCCCTTCCTTGCGTCTCAATTTGGCTTTATCTTTTAATGCCAAAATTCGTTTGATTAGCGGGTTTTGAATACTCGAAATTTTTTTAACCATAAACTTGATTTACTCCTGAGTTTTATATTTGTTGGAGTAGCGTTTCCAGAGCTTGGTTTGATGGCTTTCCAAACTGATATCACGGCCATCAATGAAAGCACGGGTCAATTGGTTGGTTCGCATGTCTAAAGCATCGCCGCTGCTGATGAATAAAGTGGCGCTTTTACCAGATTCTAAACTGCCGTATTGGTCGTCAATTCCCAAAATTTTAGCGGGATTTAGCGTAATGAGTTTTAAAGCTTGGGCTTTTGTGAGGCCAAATGCTACTGTGGTTCCTGCATAAAATGGTAAGTTTCTGGAGTTCATTCGCTCCATATCACCGCTGGCCTCCAAGGCCACTACAACTCCAGCATCGACCAACATTTTGGCCAATTTGAAAGGCAAATCATAGTCTTCGTCCGATTTATTTGGTCGGGAGTGGACGCGCCGTAACAAGACTGGGATTTTATTCGTTTTCAAAAAAGAAGCAACTTTGTAGGCCTCGTAAGCTCCCACCAAAACAATATCGCTGATGTTGTGGTTTTGAGCAGCGGTTACGGCATCTACTATTCCTTTTTCATCGTCTACATGAATGTATAATTTAGTTGTTCCGTCAAACAAACCTGTCATGGCTTCGTAGGGGAGGTGTGTTCCTTTTGATTTGGTTGCTAAATGGGCTTTGGCATTGGAAAAATATGTTTCAACTTCAGATACTTGATCGTTGTATTTATCATTGACTTTTAGTCCAGGACTTTCACCCAACCACCATCGACCATAACTAAAATTACTGGGCCAATTCATATGAATTCCCTCGTCGGTTTTAATGGTGGCATCTTCCCAATTCCAGGCGTCCAGTTGAACAACTGACGATTTTCCAGAAATTCGTCCACCACGAGGTGTAATTTGTGCCAAAAGAACCCCATTAGGGCGCATGGTTTCAACTACTTTAGATTCTGTATTGTAGGCAATTAAACTTCGAATGTGTGGATTCCATGTCCCAATTTCAGCATCGTCATCAGAGGCCCGAACGGCATCAATTTCAATAAGTCCCAAAGTCGAATTTGGAATGATAAAACCTGGGTAAACGTGTTGGTTTTGGGCATCAATTACTTCCATATCGGAATTTATTCGCGTTGAATCCAGTTGTCCCACATATTCCAACAGGCCGTTATTGAAAATGATTAAACTGTTTTCAATGACCTCTCCGGTTCCGAGGTGTGCTGTGGCTCCAGTTATAGCGATGGCCTGTTGTTGCGATGGCGCAGGCGTTTGTTGGGCGTGCACGGACAAGATTAATGTGAAAAGCGTTAAGAATTTTATATAAAATTTCATAGTATCGGTATTAGTGTTCGTGTTCGTGATGATCCAGCGTGTCGCAATGCATGTCTAACTTTTTGTTCACCTTTACGGGTTGTGTTTTCATGCCTTTATTTTTGGCTTTTAGCATCATTTGAATCAACGAATTTCTTTCATCTTGGATTGAGATTCGATGTTTTTTATCTGTTTCTAAATCAAAATAGGTGACCCCCTCAATGATGGTTTTTTCTGCTTTGGCGTATATCGATAGTGGGTTGGTGTTCCATAACACAACATCGGCATCTTTTCCAATTTTGATACTTCCCACTTTGTCATCAATGTGAAGAAGTTTTGCAGGATTTAGTGTTACCATTTTCCAAGCCTCTTCTTCTGATGCGCCACCATATTTGACAGCTTTGGCTGCTTCTTGATTCAGACGTCTGGACATTTCAGCATCATCACTATTAATGGCCGTTACAACACCCATGTCACTTAAAATTGCCGCATTGTGTGGGATGGCGTCATTAACTTCATATTTGTAGGCCCACCAATCGCTAAATGTGGAGGCTCCCGCGCCGTGAGTTTTCATTTTGTCGGCCAATTTATAACCTTCCAAAATATGGGTAAAGGTATTGATATTGAAATCAAATTGCTCCGCCACTTTCATCAACATATTGATTTCGCTTTGCACATAAGAATGGCAACTGATAAACCGCTCTTTGTTTAAAACTTCAGCGAGAACTTCCATTTCAATGTCTGTTCTGTACGGTTCTCCGCTTTTTTTGGCATCGTCATACGCTTTGGCTCTGGAAAAATAATCCACATACATTTGCTCAACCCCCATTCTAGTTTGTGGAAAACGGCTGTAGCTTTCCCAATTGGATTGCTTCACGTTCTCGCCAAGGGCAAATTTTATAAATTTTGGGGTATTTTTATAGATCAAATCTTCAGACGATTCTCCCCATTTCAATTTTATAATGGCCGAGCGACCTCCAATAGGATTGGCCGATCCGTGCAAAATTTGAATGGTGGTAACCCCTCCTGATAGATTCCGGTAAATGTTCACATCATCCGCTTCCACCACATCTTCAATACTAACTTCTGCCGATGAGTTTTGTCCAGCTTCATTAATGCTCGCTGCAGCAATGTGCGAATGCTCGTCTATAACCCCACAGGTTAGGTGTTTTCCTGTGGCATCCACGATTTTTGCACCTCGAACGTTTAGATTTTGACCAATGGCAGAAATTTTTCCATTTTTAATTAAGACATCCGTGTTTTTTAAAATTCCATCGGCCTCATTGGTCCAAACCGTAGCATTTCTAAATAAAAGTGTTTCGGCCTTTGGTAGGGCGGTATGACCGTAGGCCACATTAGGAAAAGTTATGGGAATAATAGTTTTGTTTTTCGGGTCTTCTTGATTGGTTTTTTCTTTGGTCTTTTTAGCATCCAATTTACTCATTGTTAGAGCTTGCGAGCGGCCATCCTCAAAACTAACGGTACCGTTAAGCTCTGTTGAATTCGAAAGAATTTTTGCGTTAAATCGCAAAAATTCTTGTTGAGTGGTATCTTGACCCGTAAATAGCAAATGCACCCAATCGTTTTTGTAGGATAAATTGGAACTGTAAGTGGTTTGATTTGATTTTAGAGTGGCCTTTGGGCTGGTTTTTGACCCAGTCACGTCAAGGGTGTAGGACACGCCTTCCAAATCAAAATGATATTCTCCTCGAATGTCTTGAAGTGTGATGTCCTCAAAAATATGTCTCGACCCCCTAATCCAGTGTTCCAAAACAGAAGATTTTGAATCAAAAAAATCTCCTGAAGCAATCATGAAATTGGCATGACTCCCAGGGTTTAAATTTCCAATTTTGGAATTGTTAAGCACTTGTGCAGGTACGGTTGTGAGGGCGGCTAAAGCTGTCGTTTTATCAAGCCCGTGCGCGATGGCATTCAATAGATTAGTTTTAAACGCTTTTGGCGATTTTAATTCGTGCATCGTTAATGCAAATTGGACACCGTTTTCAGCTAAAATTTTTGGATTGGCTGGACGTTGGTTCCATTCTCTCATGCTTTCAAGTTCCAATCGACTGGCCAAAAAACTATTTTCGACATCATAAGGTTTAGGAAAATTGATGGGAATAATGAAGGTGGCATTGGTATTTTTAACGTCTTGAACGCGTTCGTATTCGTCGCCGCCACCCAAAATAGTGTATTGAATATTAAACATATCGCCAACCTTGTCCGCTCGAAGCGCATTGGCTCGGCTGCCAGCAGCTATGATTTGTGGTTTGTTCCTATTGGCATTAAACGCTTCAATGGTTCGGTCGGTAGTATTAACATTGCCTTTGCTGTACCAATCGGCATCGTGATACAATTGTCGGAGTAAGGCCATCCCCCCCATAATGGACGTGGGGTAGGACTGACGGGACTGCACACTTTTTGAAAAAGACAAATATTGCACCGACTGATTGGCTAAAATACGCTTGGAGTCGTTGCCATTCACATCCAAAGCAACAAGTGTTCCTGTTCCTCGAACAATGCCGTCCGCCAGATGAGTATTTACCACCCCGAACCCGTGTTGCAGTAGCGTTTTGGCTTGTTTTTCATCAAATTTAAAATGGTGTATGGCATTTTGCTCGGCTCTAATGTGATCGTTCCAATAAAACCCCTCTCGATTTGGGCCATATTGAGGGGATCGACCACTGCCGCTGGCACGCTTCGGTTTGGCCACTCCAAATGTGCTGTAAAGGTCTATGAACGACGGGTAAATGGTATGCCCCTTAGCGTCCAATACAACGCAATTTTCAGGGATTTTTACATTTTTTCCGCTTTCTACCACCAATCCATTCTGAATCAGTAGGGTCCCTTTTTTAATCACTTTTTTTGGACTGACATAAATTACAGCGTTAGTGATTGCTGTAAAATTGCGCTCCTTTGTTTTTACACCATCGTTTTTTGGGTAATAGTCTTGTGCCAAAGATGCGAATGAGAACAACAGTCCAAGAAGTAGGAATTTAATTTTCATAGTTTAATTTTTTAGAGAGGGTTAAATATAAGCATTTAGGATGAATTTTTTTGAGACGTTGATTTTTTTACTGTTGCAAATAATTGACCAAAAGAGCAACCACACGGTTGTAGCTGGCGATTCCTTCTTGTTGGTTATTGGCCTTTAAATAGGAATTATACCCCGATTTGAAATAAGGTTCCAATGGATTTTCAAATTGCGCCCAATGCTCACGTCTGACCCTGAAATCTTCCAAAATCCCTGGATTTACAGCCGTTCTAAGCCGTTTAAAATCATCGGGGTTGCGCTTGAATAGGTCGTTCAAACAGTAGCGTAAAGCGAAAGTATGAGCGGCATAACGAATTAGCGGATCCGGGTGGTGTTGGGTACTCAAAAAGGCCAAAAAATTGGCCTCATTTTCTGCAGCATAACCCAATTGATGGGCTTGCTCGTGGGCCAAAGTTAGAGGAACAGAATTGGTTGGAGTGTGGCAATTTACCTGCGCCTCGTTGGTCAAAGGGTTCAAATAGCCACTAAACCCCATGTAGGCCTGTGGCCAACTGAACAACGAGTATTTTTGACTAGCGGGCGTGTATTTCAAAAACGGATACAACCTTGAGGTCAAATTGTAACCCTCTGAAATTTTGGACTTAATGGTCTTAAAATCATACGGAATTTTCACTACGGCATTGGTGTCTTTTGCAAGACTTAAATGGATGGCATTGGATGAGGCGATCAGTTTTTGGGTGGTGTTTTTTAGAGCTTCCGTTGTATATTTTACCTCGAGATTTAGGCGCTCGCTGAGGGGGAGACGGTAGTAATTTAAACCCCACAACAGATGAAACATAAAGTAAATTACGGACAATGCTGTGAGTATTTTCACCAAAATTTGTTTTGGTTTTTTGAAGAAAAATTTAAAATGTAAAACAACCCAACGCAACGCGTACACAACAGCCAAACCAATCAAAATATCACCAAAAGAAAAGGGAATCCAACCAAAAACATGCCTTGAAAGTTTAGATACCAACGGGTAAAATCCATTGCTGTAATACCGCTCCACAACTTCGGGATGTTGCGACAGTACATTAACCAATAAAACTTGAGGGAAAAGACTCAAGGCCAAAAAATATCGGACGGATTTGGACATGTCTCAAATGTAAGAAATATAAATTTGTTTAAGATGATATTCGTACCTTTACTTTCCAAAACACACATTCCATGACCCCAGAAATTTTAAATCTCGAACCCAAACCCATTTGGACTCATTTTGCCCATCTCAACGCCGTACCTCGACCGTCCAAAAAGGAGGAACAAGTTAAGGCCTTTATGAAAGATTTCGGCGCGTCTTTAGGTTTGGAAACCATTGAAGACGACATCGGCAATATCATCATTAAAAAACCCGCTACGTCTGGAATGGAAGACCGAAAAACTGTGGTTTTGCAATCGCATTTGGACATGGTTCATCAAAAAAATGCCGATACAGATTTTGATTTTCTGACTCAAGGGATTCAAATGTATGTGGACGGCGATTGGGTCAAAGCCAAAGGCACCACTTTGGGGGCAGATAATGGTCTGGGGGTGGCTGCCATCATGGCCATTTTGGAAAGTAAAACCCTACCGCACCCTGCACTCGAGGCCTTATTTACCATCGATGAAGAAACAGGAATGACTGGGGCTATGGGGCTTAAACCTGGCGTTTTATTGGGAGATATTTTACTCAATTTAGATACCGAAGAGGACGACGAAATTGGCGTCGGTTGTGCTGGCGGCATCGATGTTACGGCAACCCTATCGTATTTTCAAGACTCCGTTCCGCAAAATTCATTGGCCTATGGCCTCACCATCAAAGGGCTACAGGGCGGGCATTCTGGGATGGACATCCACAAAGGGTTTGGAAATGCCAACAAATTGATGAGCCGATTGCTCTTCGATGGATTTAACCGTTTTGGGTTGCGAGTATCCACCATCGATGGGGGCAGCTTGCGCAACGCCATACCCCGAGAAAGCTCGGCAGTGGTGGTGATCGATGCGGTGCATCAAACGGCTTTTGAACAAGCCACAAACGACCTCATACTTGCCATTGAAAAAGAATTTAAAACCCTTGAACCAGAGCTGATTATGGCTGTCAATCCAACCCAATTACCCAAAACCGTTATGGCGCTGGAAGTTCAACAACCCTTGCTTAAAGCCCTGTACGTGGCCCACAACGGGGTGTACCGCATGAGCCCCGACATTGAGGGGCTGGTGGAAACTTCCAACAACGTCGCTCGAGTGTTGATTCAAGATGGGCAAGTTACCGTTGGATGCCTAACACGGTCTTCTGTGGAAAGCTCAAAATGGGATTTGGCACAAGCCCTAAAAGCCACCTTTGAATTGGCTGGAGCCCGTGTGGAATTTTCTGGTGATTATCCCGGTTGGACTCCCAATATGGACTCTTCCATCCTTAACGTTTTAACCCGCTTGTACGTCCAACTTAATGGCACCCCACCCCATGTGGCGGCCTGTCATGCCGGGCTGGAATGCGGGATTTTAGGAACGCATTACCCCAATATGGAAATGATTAGTTTTGGGCCCAATATTAAGGGCGCTCACTCCCCAGACGAACGGGCGCAAATCTCTTCCGTTCAGAAGTTTTGGACGTTTTTAAAGGCCATTTTAGCAGACATCCCCAAGCGCTAACCCGCCAACCAACTGAATTTCATAAAAAAACCTGCATTTGCAGGTTTTTTTATGGGTGTTTTTAAAACAAATTATTCGTCAGCCATTTCAATAATAAACATCAAATCGGTATCGGGTTTTATGGGGCCTCGTCCTTTTTCGCCATAGGCCAAATAGGAGGGGAGGTATAAAAAGGCCTTGCCGCCGCGGCGCATCTGGAATACGCCTTCTTTAAATCCAGCAATCATTTGAGCATCGGCGCTGTAAGTCATGGGCATTAGGCCATAAAAACCGCGTTGTTCTTTTTGTTCGTTATAAGTGCCGCATTTGAGGTCCACTTCTTTGACGTTGGTTCCAAAAAGTTTTCCATCGGTAAAATACCCTTGGTAGTACAACTGAACCGTTTCGCCTTGTTTGGGTTTGCTTCCCGTACCTTCTTTGATGGTGTATACGAGCAATCCAGAATCGGTTTTGGTGGCTTTGCTTTTGTAATCGTTTAGCGTTGGAAGGATTTCTGCAGCTGCGGCGGCCATTTTTTCTTCGGCGATTTTCTTTTGGCGTTCGGCTTCTTTTTTGGCTTCTTCCAGTCGTTTTAAGCGTTTTTCTTCCAACAGAGGCAATTCTCTTTCCCAAGTTTTGGCGGCATCATACCGCTTGGCTTTAGACCCCTGGCGGATGATGTTTAGAGATACGATACTGACATCCTCCAGCGGTTTGTTGGTTCCGGATTCTACCTGAACGTTGGAAATGGAATCTTGAACCTCCAGCCCTTTTACCACCTGACCAAACACAGTATGGCGGTTGTCCAGATGAGGAGTGGGTACTTCTGTAATAAAAAATTGACTGCCGTTTGTGGCCGGTCCAGAGTTGGCCATGGAAAGCACGCCAGGTTTATCGTGTTTTAGGGTGGCATCAAATTCGTCGCCAAAGGTATAGCCCGGGCTTCCCATTCCGGTAGCGGTTGGGTCTCCACCTTGAATCATAAATTGATCAATGACTCTGTGAAAAGTGGTGCCGTTGTAGTACGGAATGCCTTTTAGAGAGTCGGCCAATTTGGGGTGTGTGCCTTCGGCCAGACCAACAAAATTGGCCACCGTTAGTGGGGCTTTATCGTAAAACAATTGAACGACCATGGTGTCTTTGGTGGTGGCAAATTCGGCAAAAAGACCATCACCCAACTCGGGGTATTTTCCTTGGCACGATCCAGCACTGAGCAGTAATATCAAACCAAACAGGGGTAAAATTTGTTGTGTAAGTTTCATGTTATTCTCTATTAATGTGTTGATGATATGTTGTTAATGTATTGTGATTTTTTAGTTTATGGATTTGTTGTAATATCGTGGACTGTAACCTCGTAAATCAGTGGGGTATTGGCCCCAATTTGATCGTCATCGCCATAGTACCCAAAAGCCAATTGTGAGGGAAAAATAAAGGTGATGCTTTCATTTTTTTTCATCAGTTTTAACCCTTCTCGAAGCCCAGAAAATAAGTTTTCCTGATCCATATAATAGGTTTGTTTTTTGGTCGTGTCGGGGGCATAAATCCATTTGCCGTCCAGTGTTTTGACCGCAAAGGAATATGCCACAGCATCGCCAAATTTTGGCGTGTAATCCGATGATGTGTTTTGCTTGTTGTAGGCGTACCAAAATCCATAATCCGATCTTGTAAAATTAATTTCAGAGGAGTCTACCAACGCTTTTATCCTGGCATATTCTCTGGCGTTTAAATTTTTATTTCGTTCTACGGATTCATCAATAAAACGCCCAGAGTTCTGTTGAATGGGTTGTCGTGGTTCAATGGGTTTACAACTCAGCACCAGACTTAAAATTATTATGATGTGCGAAGTGATTTTCACAATTGCAGTTCGGATTTGTAGGATTGGATTAGGGTTTTAAATTTGGCAACAGTGTCGTCCAGACTCAATGAGCTTTTGCCTCCAGCTGCATTTTTGTGACCCCCGCCACTAAAATGCTCCCGGGCCAGTTGATTGACATCAAAATTCCCTTTTGAACGGAGTGAAATCTTGATAATCCCTTCGTCTTTTTTTTCAATAAAAATGGCCGCAAAAATAACATCCTGAACAGACAGGCCGTAATTGACAAACCCTTCGGTATCCCCTTTTTGATGGTTACAACGGTCCAATTCTTCTTGAGATAGCGTAATGTAAGCAGTTTTAAAATCTTCCAAAACGGTTAAGTTATTTAGTGCAATTCCCAGCAACTTGGTGCGTTCGAAACGGTTGGCATCGTACACTTGATTGTGAATCTCGGTGTGATTGATTCCAAGGTCTTTAAGATGTGCGACAATTTTATGGGTGTTACTTGTGGTCAGTGGAAAACGAAACGAGGCCGTATCGGTCATTATTCCTGTGTAGAGCGCTGTTCCGATGGTGCTGTTCATATGATGTAAATCTCCCAATTGATCAATAAAATGATACACCATTTCGGAGGTAGAACTCATGTTGACATCAGAATATCTGTAATGCGCATAGTCTTCAGGTTGTTGGTGGTGATCGATCATAATTTTTAGGGCCTTATTTTGCTCAAGCGTGGATTGCAAAGGACCACTGCGGTGAAGGGCATTAAAATCCAACGTAAAAATGAGATCAGCTTTATGGATTGCTTTGGTAGATTTGTCGTGTTGTTTATCAAAAATTAAAACATCGGAAGTTCCAGGAATCCATTTCAAAAATTTGGGGTAATCGTTGGGAGTAATTACTTGAACATCATGGTTTTTAGCCGAGAGGTAATGGGCCAGACCCAGCGAAGATCCCATGGCATCGCCATCGGGGTTGGTGTGGGGTATAATAACCACGCGTTTGGGCGCATTTAAAATCGTTTTTACGTCGTCTAACGTTAATTTTTTCATAAGATACAAAGATACAACTTTTTAAAATAGGGGCTCTTCATTTTTTTCAATTCTAAATCACTACTTTTGCACGAATTAATTTTTTTAATCATGGCAAATAACAGAACTTTTACAATGCTCAAACCCGATGCTGTCGAGAAAGGGAACATCGGACCAATACTAGAAAAAATAACCGCTTCCGGTTTCCGAATCGTCGCAATGAAACTTACTCAATTGACTGTGGCTGACGCCGAAGCGTTTTATGCCATACATAGCGAAAGACCATTTTTTGGCGAATTGGTAAACTACATGACCAGAGGCCCCATTGTTGCGGCCATTCTGGAAAAAGACAATGCGGTTGAGGATTTCCGAACGCTCATTGGTGCTACCAACCCTGCCGAAGCTGCAGAGGGTACCATTCGAAATATGTTTGCAGATTCCATTAGTGAAAATGCCGTTCATGGAAGCGATAGCGATGAAAACGCTGCTATCGAAGGTGCCTTTCATTTTTCGGGTCGCGAAATGTTTTAGACTTTTTTTGAGTATAAATTGCTAAGCCACACCAGCAGGTGTGGTTTTTTTTATCTCAAAACGACTTTTTGCACCACGTCTTTTCCCAGTTCATCATTAATCATCGCAATGATTTTATCTTTACCATAGCTTAATTCCTCTCGAAGCACAGATGAGGTCAGCGATACGTACAACGTACCGTTATGAAGTTTGATATGTTGCGTGTAGGCCTGAACGCCATTTCCCATAAGATCCCGCCAAGCGGCCTCCACCTGAACGCCATCCAATCCTTTCTCCAACTTGTTGTTTTCGACAAAGGCGGCCAAAATTTCGTCTATTTTTTGCTGATCCTTGTGGCGCTTGCTCATTCGTTTAGTTGTAACGGTTCATAGGGTTTGTAGGTGTATTTGAAACCCTCGGAATTGGTGAGAATTAGTTGCTTTTCAGTGGCCAGTTCAACACGTTCCTTAAGGGTTAAAATAGCATTGCTGTAAATCAAAAATACATCATTTTCTAAAATTTCAATTTTAAAATGGAGCACATCTTGAGACGTTTCAAAACTCCCATCGAATCGTGGGGTTAATTTTTTTCGTTGTCCCGAAGTACGATTATTGTTTATTGTAAAGTGGTCAATATTAGGATTAATTTTAAATGATTTCACAACGTCGCCGTTTTTTTTAACCTGCTCAATCTCCCAGTAGCCCTCGATGTTCCGGATGATTTCACTAGGATTTGATTGGCAACTCATCAGGCCTAAAACGATAAATAGAAGCAACGGTTTCATAATTCAAAAATTTCAAAAGATTTGTGTGTGGCTCTAACCGCCTTTTCAGTCCTTTCGGCGTGGGTGTCTGAAATAAACAACTGCCCAAATTGTTCGTCGTCCACCATGCTGATAATTCGCGCAACTCGATGTTCGTCCAATTTATCAAAAATATCGTCCAATAACAAAATTGGGGTGGTGCCGCTTCGAGATTGTAGGATTTCAAATTGAGCTAATTTTAAAGCAATCAAAAATGATTTTTGTTGACCTTGACTGCCAAATTTCTTAATCGGGTAATCTCCAATACTGAACGCCAAATCGTCTTTGTGAGTCCCTACACTGGTGTATTGCAACAACCGATCCTTTGCTAGATTATCATCAAGAAGTTGAGCCATTGGCGTATCGTGGAGTTGGCTTTTGTAGCTCAAACCAACAGTTTCATTTTGTCCGCTGATGGTGTGATATTGTTTAACAAAAATAGGGTTAAAAGTTTCCATAAACGACGTTCGTTTGGCGTAAATTTTAGTTCCCAGTTCGGACAACTGAAGGTTGTAAATTTCTAAAGTATTGGGGTCCAATGTATTGGTTTTGGCAAAATGTTTGAGCAACGCATTGCGTTGTGCCAGCAATTTGTTATACTGAACCAAACTATCCAAATAATTCCTGTCACTTTGGGCAATTACTCCGTCCAGAAATTTACGTCGGGTTTCACTACCTTCAAGGATCAAATCTCGATCTGTAGGTGAAATGATAACAAGCGGTAACAATCCGATATGGTCGCTAAATCGGTCGTAAGATTTGCCGTTGCGTTTGATGGTTTTTCGTTGCCCTTTTTTTAGAGATACCACAATTTTTTCATCACGGTCGTCTTTATCGTAGGTGCCATTTATGGCAAAAAAATCTTCACCGTGTTTGATATTTTGAAGAGCGATGGGGTTGAAATAGCTTTTCCCGAAAGACAGGTGGTAAATGGCGTCAAGGATGTTGGTTTTTCCTACGCCATTTGGCCCCACAAAGCAGTTGACTTTTGATGCGAATTCAAAAGTTTTGTAATCAAAATTTTTATAATTAATAAGATTTAGTGAGCTTAAACGCATCTAAAAGCAAATTGATAAATTCATTCGAATCTGAAAATTGGTGTATAATTCTGTTGCAAATTATTGAAAAATAACAAATAAATTAGCATATTTTTTGGAATAAAATTATATTTTTGCGCATCATAAAATAATCATTATGGCCACATATAAGAAACGCGGCGGTAAGCCCAAAACAAAAGTTGAAAAACAACAATCCCTCGAAGATGGCTCAACAACGGCTGGTGTCTTTAACACCTTGGATGAAGGTGCTTCAAAGACGGAGCAGTGGGTTATTGCCAATCAAAAATACATTTTTATTGTCGTTGGATTGGCCGCAATTTTAGTTTTAGGTTTCTTGGGCTACGACAAATACATCAAAGGCCCGAAAGAGCGCCAAGCAATGAACGATATGTTTACGGCTCAAAGTTACTTTAACGATGCCGTTTCTGGTGTCAGCCAAGACTCTCTTTTTACTCTTTCACTCAATGGTGCAGACGGTAAATATGGCATGTTGGACATTGCTGAAAATTATGCAGGAACAGAGGCAGGAAACCTGGCCAACTATTACGCTGGTATGGCCTATTTGAACATGAAAGATTATTCCAATGCCATCACTTTCCTGAACGCTTTTACGTCTGACGATGATGTGTTAGGCCCCATGGCCAAAGGCGGTATTGGTGATGCTTTTGTACAGCTCGAACAATTGGAAGATGCTTATGATTATTATGTTCAAGCTGCAGAGTCTAAAACCAACAATTTCACGGCTCCCATGTACCTCCAAAAAGCGGGAGTCATTGGACTAAAAATTGGAAAAAACAAACAAGCTTTACAGCATTTTAACGCCATCAAAAACAATTTCCCTGATAGCAACGAAGCCCAAAATGTGGATGTTTTTATTGGAAAAGCACAGGCCTTAACTAACTAATTCCGAATGGCAACGGCCAACACAAATCTTTCCAATTACGACAAATCTGAATTGCCTTCAGCATCCGATTATCGCATTGGAATTGTCGTTTCGGAATGGAACAAAACCATTACTTCAGGCCTTCTAAAAGGCGCCTTGAATGCCCTCACCGATTGTGGTGTTTCGGAATCCAATATTAAAATCCTGAATGTTCCTGGAAGCTTTGAATTAATTTATGGTGCTAAAATTTTGCAGCAACAAAATTTGGACGCAATTATCGCGATTGGATGCGTCATCCAAGGAGAAACAAAACATTTCGATTATGTCTGTCAAGGTGTAACACAAGGCATTAAAGATTTAAATGTCGTTCACGAAAGTCCTGTTATTTTTTGTGTTCTAACAGATAATACGCTACAACAATCCATAGACCGAAGTGGAGGTAAACATGGCAATAAAGGGGTAGAGGCAGCCATTTCGGCACTAAAAATGGCTGAACTTAAACGCCAAAGCTAGATTGCATTTTTTTAAATTTATAGCTTTAGGTTTTATTCTATTTTTTTGAGTATTTTTGAGAGTATTGCAAAACTAATGATAAAAAAACCCAATCAATCGTCAAGACAAACATCAAATATTCAGTTTCGAAGATCCAGACGTTCCAAGCGTCGCACGCTGCCATGGTTGGTATTGGTTTTAGGTTTGATTCTTCTTGCGTTGTATGTTTTAGATTTGAAATTTAACAACTAATATGGGGTTATTCAAGCAGCGAAAAAATAAAAAATTTAACTACGAGCCACGCTATTATAAGGGAGGAAGCTCGCCTTTTGAGATCAAGCATAAATTTGACGATCAGCGTGTAACGGTTCAGAAAACATCCCTAAAAGGAACCTTTAACAACGCTATTCATGACCTGAAAAATAGCGACCGCCAATCCACCAAAACCATCGGCTTTATCGTTCTGGTTTTGGTTTTTGCATTTTTGTGGTTTTTTGATTTTGATTTAACTATTTTTTTTAGCTGATGGCCGATATTATACAACTTTTACCCGACCATGTGGCCAACCAAATTGCCGCTGGAGAAGTCGTCCAACGACCGGCTTCTGTGGTCAAGGAGCTTTTAGAAAATGCAATTGATGCCGATGCCACTCAAATTAAACTTTTAATCAAAAATGCTGGAAAAACGCTCATTCAAGTTATCGACAACGGAAAAGGCATGAGTGCTACGGATGCACGGCTTTGTTTTGAACGGCATGCCACATCTAAAATCAAATCGGCTGACGACTTGTTTGCCTTAAATACCAAAGGATTCCGAGGGGAAGCGATGGCCAGTATAGCAGCCATTGCTCATGTCGAATTAAAAACAAAAACCGCCAACGAGGCCTTGGGAACACAGATTCAAATTGAGGGCAGCAAAGTCACAGCGCAAGAGGTCATCGCCACACCCGAGGGCACCTCTGTAGCGGTTAAAAACTTATTTTTTAACATCCCGGCACGACGTAATTTTTTGAAATCCGATCCAGTTGAATTGCGTCATATCATGGATGAGTTTCATCGTGTGGCCCTAGCTCATCCTCAAATTAGTTTTTCGATGTATCATAACGGCAGTGATATGTTTGATCTTCGAAACGAAAATTTTAGACAACGAATTGTACACATTTTTGGGGCCAAAACCAACGAACGATTAGTACCTGTTAATGAAGATACCGAACTTTTGAAAATATCGGGGTTTGTGGTTAAACCAGAATTTGCAAAGAAATCACGCGGCGAACAATTTTTCTTTGTTAACCGACGGTTCATCAAAAGTCCTTATCTTAATCATGCGATTGTTTCAGCATTTGAGGGGCTTTTACCTCCCAAAAAAATTCCAAGTTATTTTTTGAATTTAGAGGTCGATCCAAAATCCATTGACATCAATATTCATCCCACAAAAACTGAAATTAAATTTGACGACGAACCTACGTTGTACGCCTTGTTGCGTGCCGCTGTCAAGCACAGTTTGGGTCAATTTAGCATTGCCCCTGTGCTGGATTTTAATCGAGACCCTAATTTGGATACGCCTTACCCCCAAAAGAGCATACAAATTTCGTCCCCTAAAGTTGATATTGATCCGTCGTTTAACCCCTTTACCAATCCGTCCAAATCTTTTGATAAATCTAACAACAAAAAGTGGGATGCTTTGTATGTTGGTTTGGAATCGAAAAGTAACACCAGGGATAGCGAAGATGGTTTTGTTTCATTCGAAACCGATGCCATACAGTCCAGTATTTTTGAAGATCAATCCGAAACAAAAACTAAAAATACATTTCAACTTCAACAAAAGTTTATCATTAGCACCATCAAATCAGGGCTTGTGGTAATCGACCAAAACCGAGCCCACGAGCGTATTTTGTATGAAGATTTTTTACAACGAATAACCCTAAAATCGTCTGCTTCTCAGCAGCTTATGTTTCCACTTCGGTTAGAATTTACACCACAAGAGCTGACAGTTATTGACACCATTAAAGACCATTTGACCCAGATGGGTTTTGTATTTTCAACAGGCAAATCGAACCAATTGGAATTGTCTGCACTACCCACCGGGATAGAACCGGAATTGGTTGATGAAATTTTAAATCAACTGGTTGAGGATGTTCAAAACGAAGTACCTGAATTTAGTTTCAGTTCAAGCGATTTATTGGCCAAATCTTTTTCCAAAAGCTTAGCCATAAAAAACGGAACGCATCTTTCTGAACAGGAACAAGAATTTATTGTAAACTCGTTATTTGCTTGCAAAGAACCGAATGTTTCGCCTTCTAAACGCTCTATTTTTATAACGTTATCAACCACCGATTTAGACGCTAAATTCAATTGAATATGAATAGAATTTCTCCTACTGTAAAGCATCTCATCATCATAAATGCCATCATTTTTGTAGGTACTTATTTTATGGGGAATCGCGATTTTTTTTATGGCCTTTTGGCGTTATTTCAGCCCTTAAGTTCCAATTTTGAGTACTGGCAAATTCTAACGCACATGTTTATGCATGGCAGCTTTCAGCATCTGTTGTTTAATATGTTTGCACTGTGGATGTTTGGCACTGCTGTGGAACAAATTTTTGGCCAACGGAAATTTATTACCTTCTATTTGAGTTGTGGATTTGGTGCCGTTTTTTTAACATTTTTAGTACACATAATTCAAATTTATCCATTGATTAACGCCTTGGAAGCCAATGGCTATTCTTTGGATGTAATTGCCAAAATCACACAACTGAATATTCTTGAAAATAATGTGTTTCGTGGTGAATTGTTGGCAGAACGAATGCAGCCCATTTTAGAATCTTTTGGACAATCGTTAAACCAAATGAGTGAGCAAAATTTTAGAGCATTTTTTGATTTAAACGTCCAAAGTAATGGCTCCATGGTGGGAGCTTCGGGAGCCATAATGGGTATTTTGGTGGCATTTGGCATGTTAAATCCCAATGCAGAATTAATGCTGATTTTTTTGCCAATCCCCATAAAAGCTAAATATTTCATCCCTGGAATTATAGCTTTAGATCTATTTTCTGCCCTCACGGGTGTATCCATTTTTAGTCCTAGTAATACGGCATACATAGCCCACATTGGCGGGGCCGTAACAGGTTTTTTATTGATGTATTTTTGGAAAAAAAATCAATTTGACAAATACCGCTGGAATTAGATGACGACGCTAAATCAAGACATAAAAAATAAATTATCTCGGCTGCATGTTTTGGAAAAAATCATTCTAATTAACACCCTAATTTTTATTTTAGATGCTATTTTAGGAGGATTAAACGCTAATCAGTACTCTTTTTTGCTGCCGTGGTTTTCCTTGTCCAACGATATTTGGCAGGTTGTATTGAATCCATGGACGGTTATCAGTTATGGGTTTTTACATTACAATTTTGGACATTTATTTTTTAATATGTTGGTGTTGTACGTTTTGGCTCAAACCTTTTCCAACCTCTTTCGTCCGCGTTTTTCACTCAAGTTATATTTGTTAGGTATTTGTTTTGGAGCGCTGGCTTTTGTGTTGGCTACATTGCTAATTCCCAGTATTTTAAATATAAATGGTCCCCTAGTGGGTGCCTCGGCTGGGGTTCGGGCTTGCATCTTATTTTTGTGTTTTTACATGCCCAATAAACGCGTTGGATTGTTTACATTCAGATTTAAACTTAAATATTTGGGGATTGCTATGGTTGCTTTGGATTTACCAGGGCTTTTTTCAATAAATTCTGGGGGGACAATTGCTCATATTGGAGGTTATATTTTGGGATATGGTTATGCCAAGCAAATCCAACGAGGTGTGGAACCCGCTCAATTTTTAGATGCTATTTTGAATTATTTTAAAATGAAAAGCCCCCTAAAAACCGTTTACAAGAAAAAAACCAAATCATTTGCAGGTCAATCAAAACAAGATTTTGATTCCTACACCCATCAGAAACAAATTGACCTTATTTTAGATAAAATCAGCAAAAGCGGTTACGAAAGTCTAACGCAAGAAGAAAAGGACTTTCTTTTTAGAGCTGGAAAATGACAACAAATTGAAGCGGTTACCTTTTTTTGACAAATTCATTTTTTTCCTGAATTCCGTAGGAGCAACACTACTATTGCTGTCCTACGTTCTGCCATTTTTACCTCCAAAAACATTTTCAGTGTTATCTGTCTTGAGTTTAACGGTTCCTTTTTTATTGGCCATCAATTTTGTTTTTGGACTGTATTGGGTCGTTAGGTTAAAGCCCCATTTCGTTTTGTCGCTTGTGGTTCTTGCTTTGGGATTTTCGCATATCAAATCCTCGTACCGCTTTAGCACCACAACGGAACCGAACAGCAGTGGCGTTAACATCATGAGCTATAATGTTCGATTACTAAATCGTTACAATTGGATTGATTCCGAAGACATTCCAGATCGAATACAACAGTTTGTGATCAATCAAAATCCCGATTTTTTATGCATTCAAGAATACCAAAGCAGCATTGCCAAACCCCTGCCACTACCGTTTTCTTTTGGTTCTGATAAGACGTCAAAATCCGAGTTGGTTATTTTTTCAAAACGCCCTTTTGTTAACTCCGGTAGCATAGCTTTTCCTAATTCTGCAAACAGTGCCATATTTGCCGATTTTAAAATAAATACAGACACCATTAGGGTTTATAACGTTCACTTACAATCCAGTGGCGTCAATGCTAAAATTGATAATTTTGACACTGAAACTTCAGATTTAATGATAAATCAGCTGAGAAAAACCTTTAAAATGCAACAAACACAAGCCGAATTACTGACGGCGCACATGGAAACATCGCCGTACAAAATTATATTGTGTGGCGATTTTAACAATACGGCACACTCTTATGTGTACAGACTGATGAAATCAAATTTACAGGACGCTTTTCAAGAAGCCGGAAGTGGATTTGGTCGTACTTATGCGATGAATTATTATCCGGCTCGAATTGATTTTATCTTGGTTGACCCCCAAATTAAAGTGACCAATTTTAAAACCCACCACGAAGAACTTTCCGATCATTTTCCCATTTCAGCGGTAGTAGATATCCCATCGCTCTGATCCATTTTCACAGGCGGATGAGCCAACAAATATGGCAATGCTTCGGGCCCAAGGTTGAATAACAGATCCAAAACACTAAGATTGTTGAGGTAACCAAATTTATGCTGAAATACCTGAATGTAGGGCTTAGTGTGAACTACGGTTTTGGAACGTGCATCGACCAAAAACCGATAGTCATCAACACACTCTTTTTCAAAACGGTTCGAAGTGGAATAGGTAAATTCAAATTCCAAGCACTGATTTATGCGTTCCATGCATTCAAATAAAAACGGCAATAAAAAATCAGTTTTAGTTTGAAATAAAGGTCGTAAATCGTCTTTGTAAAATTCGAAAAAAGGGGAGGTGCTGTATGCACTTTCTAAGGATTTCCAATGGGTAGATTTCCACGAGCTGCTGTTATCAATTTTGATTTCTCCAGTTTTTTGCCGATTATTTTGGGTGTAATGCACCGGAATATGTAATCCCATAATGCCGTTTGCGCCATACAAGTAACAGCGATTTCTGTAGGTTTGTTTTTGATAATTATCATGTATTTCAAAGCAAACCTTGTTGGAGTTAATGAAAACGAGGTAATTGGTAATATTTGGAAAATATGACGGATAAATCAGAGCCATAACTGAGATTTATACTGAATTTTGGCGCCGTTTACGCCATTTTCCATAGCCATAATTAATCAAAAGAAGTACTATAAACGGGATTAAATAGGAACGTCTTGTGCCTTCTCCATGAACGGTCGTAAACACACGATCCCAGCGGATTTTATTCCATCCACTGCCGTTAGAATCCCAGCTCATCCAAATGAAAACGGGTTTCCCCACAATGTGATTTTCAGGAACAAATCCCCAACGGCGAGCATCTGCAGAGCGATCTCTATTGTCTCCCATCATCCAATAGTAATTTTGCTTAAAAGTATAAGACGAACTCACTTTTCCATTAATGTAAACTTGATTGCCTTTAGCATAAATCGAGTTGCCTTCGTACTCCGAAATGGCCCGTTTGTAGAGCGGAAGATTTTGAGTGTTGATCTCTATTGTCGCTCCTTGTTTCGGGATGTAAATAGGCCCAAAATGTGAAGTGTTCCAGGGATATGCCGCATCGTGCGGAAATGTATCTGGATCGACAGTTGTTTTTGGAATGCTATATTTTTCTATGCTTTGAACACTGGGATGGGTCGCAAATTTTTTCGCATTTTCCTCAGTTGCAGCACCAACAACAAAGCTCATCGGTGTGTTCATTCCAATCCCGTCCGTGATGTCGTAGTAGGTTTTTAATCTTTGATCGAGTTTGCGGCTAAATTTTTTTCCCGGTTTAAGAAGTCCTGTGTGTTGAAACTGTAATTTCGCGCGGTCGGGAAGGACGTTTTGTTTGCCGTTAATAAAAACAAATCCATTTCGAACTTCAAGAGAATCGCCAGGCAATCCAACGCAGCGTTTAACCAAATTGGTTTTTTTATCAATGGGTTTATAATAATTGCGATTTGGCGTAAAATCGTTCATGTCCAAAAGCGTGTCGGCAGGTTGATTAAAAACAACAATTTCATTGCGCTCCACAGTATCCCAGCCCGGAAGTCGAAGGTAGGGGAGTTGAAATTTATTAAACCAAGAGGTTGTATGTTCTTCCTTTCGGTCGTTAAATAAATATGATTTTTTCTTTGTAAACGGGATAGAATCGTGAACCATGGGTAAGCTTAGAGTAGTCATAGGAACGCGTGCGCCGTAGTGCATTTTACTCACCAGTAAAAAATCGCCAACAAGTAGTGATTTTTCAAGCGATGAGGTCGGAATGATAAAAGGGCGCATAAAATAAATGTGTACGGTACTGGCCACTACAATGGCAAACAAGATGGAATTTACAAATTGACCAAAAGCCGATTCTGGTTCTGGCGCACGATCTTTCACGTGGTTCACGTCGGCTATGTAATTCAAATAATAGCTGTAAAATCCTAAAGTAACAACAGCCAAAACGGTGTCTTTGGTCGAATTTTTCCCGAAACTTCTAGCGGTTTCTACCCAAATTACTGGGAACATGACACAATTTACAACGGGAAGAAATATAAAAAATATCCAATACCAGGGCCGATTTATAATTTTAAACAAAACCAATGCATTGTACACTGGTACGAAGGCCATCCATGCTTTTTGACCGGCTCTCTGGTACAATTTCCAGGTTCCAAGACCATGAATCAATTGAATTATCAATCCGAAATAAAACCATTCCAATAGTGTCATAATTTGTGTTGTTTAATTGTTTGTTGCTCGATTCTCTTTGATGTTACACATTTTAAGAATTAATATCCAAAACATCTTTCATGGAAAAAACCCCTTGTTTTCCCAAAATCCATTCTGCCGCAATTACAGCCCCTAAACCAAACCCTTGTCGGTTGTGTGCAGTGTGTTTTATTTCAATCTCATCCACCTCAGAATCGTAAGAAATGCGATGGGTTCCAGGCACATTTTCAATACGTTTGGCTTCTATTCCAATTTGGTTATTATTAGTGTTGGCCCCTAACGTCCACTGCTGCAATCCTTTTTCTCTAATGATTGTTTCAGCCAACGTTATTGCAGTTCCCGATGGGGCATCTTGTTTTTGGGTGTGATGAATTTCCTCCATAGATACACCATACTGCGCTTGGGATTTCATTAATTGTGCCAATTTTTTATTCAATTCAAAAAAAATATTGACTCCCAAACTGAAATTAGATGCATAGATAAATGCGCCATTATGAGCATTGCAAAGCGCTTTAATTTTATCAAAATCTTCCAGCCATCCTGTTGTCCCAGAAACCACTGGGGTTTGATTTTTTAGGGCGGTACTGATGTTGTGTACTGCGGCCTCTGGAACACTGAATTCTATGGCAACATCGGCCTGTGACAAATCAAAATTAACGCCTCCATGATCTACTTTTAAAACAATATCGTGCCCTCTTTGCACCGCAATTTGTTCAATTACTTTCCCCATTTTTCCATATCCTAAAAGTGCTATTTTCATAAGTCAGAATTTTAAATTTAACGACAAACCCAGTTGAGCGATATAATTGGGATTATTAAAATCTACAAAAGGTTGAAGGGCCAAATTTTCGTCCATATTATATTGCAATAAATGTGCATCCACATTGGCATCGATGATATTCAAAACATACAATCCAACGGTTATAAGCATGGCCATTTCTTTGTTTCGCTTAAGAGTTCGTTGTGCTCGGATTAGAGCATCGTCTGATAGAAATGGTGTTGAACCGGGGCCGTAAAACTCGTCGTCTGTAAAACCTGCCAAACGTCTTTTGTAAGCATTTCGGTAGCGCTTTAAAACTTTAGTATTGTCAAAATAAAAATAAAGACCAGTTCCAATGGCACCATACACGATGGGGATCTTCCAATATTTTTTGTTATAGGCCTGTCCCAAACCTGGGAGAACAGCAGAATAAAAAGCGGCTCGTGCCGGTCGTAGCGGGTCTGTTTTTTGAGATTGGATTGTATTTTGAATCACCACAGTATCGTCCTGATCTATGGCCTCATCTTGAGCATGCGTTTCAATAAAAACACAACCCAAAAAAAGTATCATACACACTCTGCTAATCACCTTTAAAAAGTTTAAGAATACGCTTGTAGTCCTCTTTAGAATGAAATGGAATGGAAATCGTGCCAGAGTCCTTTTTACCCATTTTCACTTGAACTTTATGACCAAAAAAATCAGAAATTTTCGACACTCCTTTTGTGATGTAATCTGGAGTTGGTTGGTTCGGATCGGGTTGTTTTTGCTGCGGATTATTAAAATCTTGAACTAATTTTTCCGTGGCACGTACCGATAGTTTTTTTGAAATAATTTGTTCGTACAATTCCAGCTGATCGATCGTTTTGGGCACGTTAACCAAGGCACGGCCGTGTCCCATCCCGATAAACCCGTCTCGCATTCCAGTTTGAATGATAGGATCAAGTTTTAACAATCGAAGGTAATTGGCAATAGTTGAACGTTTTTTACCAACGCGCTGACTCATTTGGTCTTGCGTGAGTTTAACCTCGTCCATGAGGCGCTGGTAACTCAGGGCAATTTCTATGGGATCTAAATCTTGCCGCTGAATGTTTTCGACCAAGGCCATTTCTAACGCTTCTTGGTCGTTGGCTAAGCGCAAAAACGCTGGAATGGACTCCAAACCTAACATTTTGGAAGCTCTGAATCGGCGTTCGCCAGAAACGAGTTGATAGGAATTTTGACCGGTTTTTCGGACAGTGATGGGTTGGATTACGCCCAATTCACTGATAGAACTTGCGAGTTCTTTCAGTTGATTTTCGTTAAATTGTGTTCGGGGTTGGAAGGGGTTTACTTCAATAGATTTTAAAGGAATCTCAAGAATGGTTCCAATGGCTTTTTTGGCCACTGTGGCATCCAGTTTACTTAAATCGTTTTGAGACTCGTTGAGCAGTGCCGATAGTCCCCGTCCCAGAGCTTGTTTTTTTATAGCTTTTGCCATGTCTCTATGTTTTTCTCACAATTTCCTTAGCCAAACTTAAGTAATTTGAAGCACCTTTACTATTAACATCGTAATTAATTATACTTTCTCCAAAACTAGGCGCTTCGCTAAGGCGCACATTGCGCTGGATAATGGTCTTGAAAACCATATCGTTGAAATGGTTTTGAACCTCTTCAACCACTTGATTGGAAAGTCGCAAACGCGAATCGTACATGGTCAGAAGTAGACCTTCAATATCTAAATTGGGGTTGTGTATTTTTTGTACACTTTTTATGGTGTTTAACAATTTCCCCAGCCCTTCAAGTGCAAAATATTCACATTGAATGGGGATGATAATGGAATCTGCCGCCGTTAAAGCATTTAGAGTCAAAAGTCCTAACGAGGGGGCGCAATCAATTAAAATATAGTCGTATTGATTTTTTATCGAAGCTAATGCTTTTTGCATCATATACTCGCGTTGCTCAACATCAACCAGTTCAATTTCAACAGCAACAAGATCAATATGAGCCGGGATGATATCTACATTTGGAGCAGAAGTATTTTGAACAGCTTCGGCAGCACTACAGTCGTGCTCCAGCAGTTGATAGGTCCCTTTTTCAACAGTATCCACATTAATACCTAGTCCAGAGCTGGCATTGGCTTGAGGATCGGCATCGATAAGCAGTATTTTTTGTTCCAACACACCAAGTGATGCAGCCAAGTTGACTGTGGTGGTGGTTTTTCCAACCCCGCCTTTTTGGTTGGCTATCGCTATGATTTTACCCATTATTGTGACAGAAATTACTGATGTAAAAATACAATTATTTGTCTGGAATAAAAATCCTGAATTGCATGATTTTTAACAAATTTTCACCCCTGTTTAAATCGTCTCAATTGCACGTCTCGTACACAACCGTTTCGGAATTTTAGGTATAAAAAATTTTTTCTAAACACACTCGATTTATCTGAAATTCGATACATCCAAACATCCGAATAGATGTCGTTGTAAGTCAATCCAAAAATATCAATAACTTCTTTTTTGCTCAGTCCTTTTAATTTCTTGAAATCTTTTGACTTTTTTTGAAATGCTTCAAAATGGTTTAAATGTTTGGCTTTATTGGTTTCCAGACTTTTCAACGATTCAGTATTTTCTTTCATAATATCCTGAATGTTTTTTCCTAAAATAGGTTTGGTTTTTTTCATTTTGGTTTGATTTGAGATTATTTCACGGGATAATTTTAAGTAATTTTCTGAGCCTTCGCTCGATATCTTATATTCAAAAATATTGGTGCCAAAACTCGGTGCTTCCCCAAGACTTACATTGCGTTTTATAACCGTTTTAAACACCAAATCTTCAAAATATTGCCTCAACAGTTTTACAATATGTCGGCTGTGATTCAAACGCTGATCAAACATGGTAATGAGCACACCCTCAATATCCAAGTTTGGGTTTAGTTTTTTTCGAACAAATTTTAGGGTGTTTAATAATTCAATTAACCCTTCTGTAGCCAAGTATTCACATTGCACAGGAATCACTACCGAATCGGCTGCAGATAAGGCACTTAGGGTGATGTAGCCAAGCGATGGTGCACAATCAATAATAATGAAATCGTACATGGGTTTGGCTGGGTTTAGTGCTTTGCCTAAGCGCAAAACATTGGACGAAATGGGGTTTATTTCAAAGTGTATGAGTTGAATTGAACCCGGGACGATATCCAAATTTGGGCTGTGCGTTTGTACAATATCGTTCAGGACATTGGCTTCAGGATGGAACAAATGTTTAATGGATTGTTGCTGTTCTGAAGGAACAAAACCTAGTCCTGAGCTGGTATTGGCTTGAGGGTCGGCATCTACAAGCAACACTCGGTGTTCTAGTATCCCAAGGGCAGAGGCCAAATTGATGGCCGTTGTTGTTTTTCCAACACCACCTTTCTGGTTAGCGATTGCAATGGTTTTTGCTTTGGCCATAATTGATTTGGGGTCAATATGAACTACAAGTTTTTTTTAAGGAAAATTGGAATACTGCATGGTAAATGTAATTAATTTATTAATATCTCCAAAACCGTAATGGCCGCATCGCTTATTCTTGTACCAGGGCCAAAAATAGCTACGGCACCTGCGTCAAACAGTGCTTGATAATCTTGTTTAGGAATTACACCACCCACAATAACCATAATGTCCTCCCGGCCATACAACCTGAGTTGCTCTATGGCTTGGGGAACAAGGGTTTTATGACCACCTGCCAGAGATGATATTCCTAGGATATGCACGTCATTTTCAACGGCTTGTTTGGCACATTCTTCGGCGGTTTGAAACAACGGTCCAATATCAACATCAAAGCCTAAATCGGCGTAGCCAGTAGCCACCACTTTAGCTCCTCTATCGTGACCATCTTGTCCCATTTTGGCTATCATGATTCGTGGCCTTCGCCCATCTTGCTTTGCAAATTGGTCGGCCAAAGCTCTTGCTTTATCGAAGGACGGGTCTGCTTGAAGTTCTTTTTTATACACGCCAGAAAATGTTTTAATGGTGGCTTTGTAACGGCCAAAGGCTTGTTCCACAGCGTCGCTTATCTCGCCTAACGTGGCTCGTTCGCGAGCTGCTTCAATTGCTAAAGCTAACAAATTACCGGAGTTTTGTCGTGCGGCAGCACTAATTTTTTCCAAACATCTTTTGACATTTTTGCTGTCTCTTTTGGCTTTGATGTCAGCAATTCGGTCAATTTGTTGCTGTCGAACTCGGTTGTTGTCTACCTCCAAAATATGCAAGGGGTCCTCACGATCCAATTGGAACGAATTGACGCCCACTATGGTATCTTTTCCAGAATCAATCCGTGCTTGTTTTTTGGCGGCAGCTTCTTCAATTTTAAGTTTAGGAATACCTGCTTCAATCGCTTTGGTCATACCTCCATGAGCTTCTATATCTTGAATAATTGCCCAGGCCTCATTCGCTATTTGGTGGGTCAATGTTTCAATGTAATAGCTTCCAGCCCAAGGATCTACGGTTCGTTTGATTTGTGTTTCTTCTTGCAAATAAAGTTGAGTATTTCTTGCAATTCTGGCTGAGAAATCTGTGGGTAATGCCATGGCTTCATCCAAAGCGTTGGTGTGTAAACTTTGTGTGCCCCCAAATACAGCGGCGGCCGCCTCAATGCAAGTTCGTGTGACATTATTGAAAGGGTCTTGTGCAGTAAGACTCCATCCGCTGGTTTGACAATGGGTCCTCAATGCCATAGATTTTGGATTTTTAGGGTCAAATTGCTTAACAATTTTGGCCCAAAGCAGTCGTCCAGCTCTAAGTTTTGCTATTTCTTTAAAATGATTCATGCCAATGCCCCAAAAGAAGGAAAGGCGAGGGGCGAAGTCATCGATGTCCAAACCAATTTCTAATCCTTTTCTGAGA
>CAJXUB010000009.1 GCA_913061125.1 uncultured Flavobacteriaceae bacterium | reverse complement strand
TTTTCCTGCCAAACTCATGCAAGATTTGGGCGGGCAATCGGTTATATCGCGAACCTACGCCGCAACAAAAAACACGGGTCTTTTTCAGGACGTTTTTGTGGTTACTGACAGTGCTATCATTTTCGATGACATAAAATCCCACGGCGGAAAGGTTTTGATGAGCAAAACAGAACATCAATCGGGGAGTGATCGTATTGCTGAAGCTGCTGCTCACATCGATTGTGATATCGTTGTTAATGTTCAGGGTGACGAGCCCTTTACAGAGGGCGAAAGTTTAAAAAAACTTATCCGTGTTTTTGAACAAGATCCCGAGCAACACATTGATTTAGCCTCACTCATGGTTCGCATCGACAACCAAGATGAAGTTAATAACCCAAACACCGTCAAAGTCATTTCAGACAAAGATGATTTTGCGATATATTTTTCTAGAAGTCCAATTCCATTTCCACGAGACGATTCTAATGCTGCGTATTACAAACATAAAGGCGTGTATGCGTTTCGGAAGTCGACCCTACTTGAGTTTACAACGCTGTCCATGCAGCCGCTGGAACTCTCCGAAAAAATAGAATGCCTCCGCTTTTTGGAACACGGGAAAAAAATAAAAATGGTAGAAACAACCGTTCAAGGGGTTGAAATCGATACGCCAGAAGATCTCAAAAAAGCCCAAAAAATATTATCTCAATAAACCCCAAAATCTGATATTTTCCATGTACTTTAAAAATTTTCCTATGGTATCAAAAGTTGTTTTCGGTCGCGGAAGCATCAACCAAATTGACGACATCATACGACCAAAACGACTTAATGAACGAGCGCCATTTGTTTTTATTATAGATGCTTTTTTTCAAAATCAAAGCACTCTAACCTCAAAATTTTCTCTGTTGTATGACGATTACATTATTTATGTTTCAGCAGACGAAGAACCTAAAACATCCCAAGTTGACGCTCTTGTAGAATCCATCATTTTAAACACCAAAGACCTCCCGTCGGGAATTATTGGAATAGGAGGTGGAACCATCATGGATATTGCCAAAGCAGTTTCAATTATGCTTACCAACACAGGATCCAGCGAAGATTATCAGGGTTGGGATTTGGTTAAAAATCCTGGGGTATACAGCGTCGGTGTACCCACGATTTCAGGAACTGGAGCAGAAGTTTCAAGAACAGCTGTGCTGTCTGGCTCAAAATTAAAATTGGGACTTAACAGCGATTACACACCTTTCAATCAAGTTATTTTAGACCCCGAACTCACTGAAAGCGTTACTAAAGATCAGTGGTTTTTTACTGGGATGGATTGCTTTATTCATTGTGTTGAATCCCTAAACGGACACTTTATAAACACCTTTAGTGAAAGTTATGGCACTATGGCTTATGCGCTTTGTAAAGATATATTTTTAGGCGATTTAAGTGATGACGATAAACAAAACAAACTCATGATGGCCTCTTGGCACGGTGGGATGAGTATTGCCTATTCTCAAGTTGGAGTGGCACACGCTTTAAGTTACGGATTATCTTTTGTGCTTGGTGTAAAACACGGTCTTGGGAATTGTATTGTATTTAATCATCTTGATGAATTTTACCCCAATGATGTGGCCCTTTTTAGAGAAATGATAGTCAAAAATGATATTAATCTTCCAAAACACATCTGTGAGGACGTAACCGATTCGCAAATGGAAACCATGATTGATACGGCATTGAGTTTGGAACCCCTTTGGGAAAATGCGCTTGGGAATGAATGGAAGACCCAAATTTCACGTCAAAAAATCGAAAGATTATTCAGAAAAATGTAATGTTTAAAGCACTTTCAAAATTAATTTATTTTAAAGTATTAGGATGGAAAACAGCAGGATTTTCCGATTTTGACAAGGTAAAAAAAGCTGTAATTATTGCAGTGCCGCACACCAGTTGGCACGATTTTTACATCGGGGTACTCTTGCGAAGTGTTTTGGGAATCGAAGCTAATTTTGTCGGAAAAAAATCACTATTTAATCCCATAACTGGATGGTTATTCCGAGCTATGGGAGGGTCACCCGTAGAGCGAAAAAAGAACGAAAAACAAGTCGATGCCATCGCCCGATTATTTGAAGAAAAAGACACCTTCCGAATGGCCATCGCACCAGAAGGAACCCGGAAAAAAGTAACCCATTGGAAAACCGGATTTTATTACATTGCCAAAAAGGCCAACGTCCCAATTTTGATGTTTACTTTGGATTTTGAAAATAAAGTAAATCGATTTTCAGACCCGTTTTATCCAACCGATGATGCGGAATCTGATTTTAAATGTATGACTTCTTTTTTTGAAGGGGTCAAAGGAAAAGTGCCTGAGTATTCTTAAGCCGTTTCCTGCATGGTGTGATAGACCTGTTGAACGTCGTCGTCCTCGTCTAATTTTTCCAATAATTTTTCAACTTCAGCGGCTTGTTCAGAGCTGAGCGCTTTTGTAGTTTGTGGAATGCGTTCAAATCCTGACGAAAGAATCTCGATACCACGAGTTTCCAATTCGGATTGGATGGCGCCAAAACACTGAAAGGGAGCATAAATTAACAGTCCATCATCATCAACAAAGACCTCTTCGGCACCGAAATCAATTAGCTCCAGTTCAAGTTCTTCGGGGTCTAGTCCATCTGCTTTAATTCTAAAATTACAACTGTGATCAAACATAAAAACGACCGATCCTGAGGTGCCAAGGTTGCCATTACATTTGTTAAAATAGCTTCGAACATTAGCCACTGTTCTGGTGTTGTTATCGGTGGCCGTTTCTACCAAAATGGCAATGCCGTGAGGGCCGTAGCCCTCAAATAATACTTCTTTGTAATCCTCTTGATTTTTATCACTGGCTCGTTTTATGGCACGTTCAATGTTGTCCTTGGGCATATTGACCGCTTTTGCATTTTGAATCACAGCACGTAACCTAGAATTATTTTCAGGGTCAGGCCCACCTTCTTTGACAGCAATTACAATATCTTTCCCAATTCGTGTGAACGCCTTGCTCATAGCCGACCAACGTTTCATTTTTCGTGCTTTGCGGAATTCGAATGCTCTACCCATAAAATTGGAGGTTTTTTTTATTTAAAAATGAGATACAAATATAATTAAATTATGATGTTGAAATAATTTCATCAAAAATGGTTTGGCTTTTAAACTGAAGGTGTTTTGGAAGTTTATTGTACTTGGGAAGAACGGCCAAATAACGGGTGTCGTTGGTGGTGTACACCAACTTAAATTTTGGAGTTTTAAGTTTCAAATGCCTAACCATATCCTTAATAAAATCGTCGTGATGAATCAAATCGCTGCTGCCGCAATGGAAAATTCCATTTTTAGCTCTGTTGATAATAAAATGCAGCTGTCGCGCGGCCCATTGGTTTGTACTAATATTTACAACCAAATTAGGAAATAATTCAATTGGTTCGTTCAGACTATTCAAAGTAATAAGTTCGTGAATTCTAGGCGATTTCACTCCAAAAACCATCGGCAGTCGAACAATTGAAACCTGAGGTTTTGGGAGTTGAAGCAACTGTTGCTCGATTCTAATTTTAAAATGGCCATAGATGCTATTGCTTAGCGTTGTGTCCGTTTCATAACTCGGATACTTGCTGTAGGCATCAAACACATTTGCGGAGGACAAGAACACAATCCTGACCGTTGGATTACATTGTAGATATTCAAAAATATGCTTGTGACATACCAGTTGAGCTGGAAATGGACCTCGCAATGCAGAGATGATTACAGTCGGACAAACGGCCTCCAATATCTCAACGATATCATCCGTTTCAAGATTGAAATTGAAGCAATTGGCTTTGGAGGTCCAATCTTTTTTCGGGGTGCGGTAGGTTCCATAGGTGCTGTAAAACGGTGCTAATTCTTTGTAAATCGAATGGCCCAAAAACCCACTAACTCCAAGAATCAGTATGCGGTGTTTTTGTTTTGCCATTGCGGTAATTTAAACGTTGTAAAATGGCGTTTTTACAACAATGGCAGGAATACTTTTCTTTCGAATTTGTATGTTGATATGCGTGCCAACGTTTGCAAACTCTGTTGAAACATAGCCCATTCCAATTCCTTTTTTGAGCGAAGGAGCCATGGTTCCAGAGGTCACTCTACCGATGGTGTCACCTGAAGCATTTGCGATAGCATAGCCATGCCTCGGAATACCACGATCTTGAAGCTCAAAGCCCACAAGCTTTTTCTTGACTCCAAGTTTCTTTTGGCGTTGAAGTGCCTCAGCATTGGTAAATGCTTTGGAAAATTTTGTGATCCAACCCAAACCAGCTTCGATGGGAGAGGTGGTGTCATCAATATCATTACCGTACAAACAATAGCCCATTTCCAATCGCAGCGTGTCTCGCGCAGCCAACCCAATGGGTTTAATTCCAAAATCATGACCTGCCTCTAAAACCATGTCCCATATTTGTTTGACTTCTGAATTTTTGCAATAAATTTCAAATCCACCACTTCCAGTGTATCCTGTGGCTGAAACAATTACATGTTCTATTCCTGCAAAATCACCAACTTCAAAATGATAGAATTTTATGGATTTTAAATCTAAACCGGTTAAGGACTGCATGGCTTCAATTGCTTTTGGCCCTTGAATGGCCAACAAGGCATAATCGTCACTTAAGTTTCTTATGATCGCACCCATGTGATTTTTCGAAACAATCCAATTCCAATCTTTTTCGATATTACTCGCATTGACAACTAACAGATAGGTTTCAGGTTTTAAACGGTAAACAATCAAATCATCAACTATTCCACCCGTATCGTTGGGCAAACAACTGTACTGTGCTCTACCGACGGTTAGGGTTGATGCATCGTTTGAGGAAACCGATTGGATGAGTGCTAAAGCGTTAGGGCCTTCAATCAAAAATTCTCCCATATGAGAGACATCAAAAACACCAAGATGATTTCTTACGGTTTCATGCTCAATATTAACCCCCTCATATTGTACGGGCATTTCATACCCTGCAAAAGGAACCATTTTGGCTCCCAGTGCTTTGTGTTTGTCATTCAAGGCGGTCGTTTTCATAAAACAATATTAGAACCACAAATTTAAATAAAATTATGGTTCCAATACGTTATTACGAGTGTAATAAATGGGTTTTGAACGCGTTGTAATTTTCAATAAAAATTGCTTGCTTGGGACGAGACATCACCTGTTGAATTTGCGGTGGTAAAGCGATAGGTTTTGGAATAATGGGTTGAACAACATCTAAAAATTTAGTAGGATGAGCTGTTTCAAGAAAAACGGTGTGTGTATTGGGGTTATGTTTCAAATAAGCTTTACAACCCAAATATCCCACTGCACCGTGCGGATCTGCGATGTAACCGCTTGTTTTATAAATCGAATCGATGGCCTGAGCGGTGTTTTCATCCGAAAAACGATATCCCGATAAATTTGATTTTAGACGGTCAAAATCGTTATTGTAAAGCGCTTGTATTCGAACAAAATTACTGGGATTTCCAACATCCATAGCATTACTAATCGTTTGGATGGATCGCTTGGGAGAATATTGCTCTGTGGCCAAATATCGAGTTACAACGTCGTTGGCATTGTTTGATGCTATAAAATGCTCAAATGGAAACCCGAGTTGTTGCGCTACCATACCGGCACAAATGTTTCCAAAGTTTCCACTTGGCACAGAAAATACAATAGATTTCTTTAGAGATTTCAGTTGCTTATATGCCAACATAAAATAAAACATTTGTGGCAACCATCGGGCCACGTTGATTGAGTTGGCAGAGGTTAAATCAATTTGGGCCGTTAGCTCGTCATCAAGAAATGCTTTTTTGACCATGTCCTGACAATCGTCAAAAGTACCGTCAACTTCTAAGGCGGTGATGTTTTGCCCCAAAGTGGTAAGTTGTTTCTCTTGAACTTGACTGACTTTTCCGCTGGGGTATAAGATAACGACATTAACCCCTTTTACGCCCAAAAATCCGTTGGCTACAGCACCACCAGTGTCTCCAGAAGTGGCTACCAACACTGTAATTTCTTTGTTGTTTTGGGCATTAAAATACCCTAAACATCGTGCCATAAATCGTGCGCCAACATCTTTAAAAGCCATTGTTGGACCATGGAATAATTCTAACGTTGATATTGACTCTTCAATAGCTACGACAGGAAAATCAAAATTTAAAGTTTCTTGAATGATACGTTTCAATTCTGTTGTTGGTATTTCGTTGCCAATAAATTGGGATATGGCCTCAAAAGCAATTTCAGCAGCCGATAAGTCATCGATTTGGTTAAAAAAATCAGGGTTGAGTGGTGATATTTTTTCAGGAAAATACAACCCTTTGTCGGGAGCTAATCCCTTCCTAACGGCATGTTCAAACGTCGATTTTGGAGCATTATGGTTGAGACTGTAATACATCATGGTTTTAGGACAAAATTTTAAATCCTTCGTTATTTATTTTAGAAATATAGGTTTGAAATGGAACATCCGAGCGGACCATTATCTCGTGTTGGGCAGATGCTACAGCTTTGGCAGTTGCTTCGCCTTGACACAAACTGAATATAGAAGGCCCGGATCCGGAAATGGAAGTTCCGAGTGCCCCTTGACTTAGAGCGGTCGTTTTTAGGACGTTGTAATTTGGAATCAATTGGCTACGCCGAGGTTCAACAATAACATCTTGCAACGATCGCCCGATTAAACCGTAATCGGAGGTGTGAAGTCCATGAATCAAACTTCCTAAATTGGACCACTGAACAACAGCATCTTCCAACGATACCGTTTTTGGGAGAATAGATCGCGCATCTGCTGTTTTGATTTCGATTTGTGGATGTACAATTACAGCGAATAATTCTTCTGGGTAGGGGAGTTTTAAAATTTCGAGCGGATTTATGCTTTTTACGAGGGTAAATCCTCCAAATAAAGCAGGGGCAAGGTTGTCGGCATGTTCAGATTGGCTGGCCATGGATTCTCCTTTGAGGGCAAATTTAACAAGTTCTGTGGCGCTAAAGGGTTTGTCCAACAATTGATTGATGGCAAACACACTTCCAGCAGCACTTGCTGCACTGCTTCCAATGCCACTTCCGGGTTTAATTCGTTTTTGGATTTCGATATCGAATCCAAAATCTAAATCCAACGAACGGTACAGTGCCAATGCCGAAACACCTGCGATGTTAACTTTGGGGTCCAAAGGTAAATCGAAGCCATCTATGGCTGTTATTCGAATGCCCTTACGCGTTGATTTGGATACTCGCATGATATCGCCAACCGTATCCAAACAAAATCCCAACACATCGAAACCACATCCAACATTGGCAACAGTGGCAGGTGCAAAAATTTTAATGCTGTCCATATCAAAATTAAATTGTTGATGCTCGAATAATATCGGCGAAAAGTCCCGATGCAGTAACATCCGCACCAGCACCAGCGCCTTTGATAATCAGCGGTTGATCTTTGTATCGCTTGGTGTAAAACATGACAATATTGTCTTTGCCTTCCAAATTGTAAAACGGATGACCGACGGGAATCTCCTCCAAACCAACCTGTGCTTTGCCATTTTGGTAACTTGCGATGTATTTCAAATTGCAATTTTTGGATTCGGCGTTAGCCAATACCGCTTGAAACGTTTTCTCGTTCTTTTTCAAAGCATCGTAAAATGCCTCCACATCATTGGCATCCAAAGCATCTTTTGGTAAAAAACTGTTGTTTTCTATGTCCTTTATTTCCAAATATTGACCGGATTCTCTTGCTAAAATCAAAAGTTTTCTCGCTACATCAACACCACTCAAATCGATACTCGGATCGGGTTCGGTGTAGCCCTCATCTTGGGCTTGTTTTACTACAGATGCAAATGTTGTGCTTGAGTTAAAATTGTTAAAAATAAAGTTTAAACTTCCCGAAAGAACCGCTTGAATTTTGTGCACTTGGTCGCCCGAAGCAATAAGGTGATTTAGGGTATCAATAACGGGCAATCCAGCGCCCACATTGGTTTCGAACAGAAAGGGCGCATTGTATTTTTTGGATAACGTTTTCAGCTTTTTATAATAGTCAATGGAACTTGAACAGGCAATTTTATTACAAGCAACAACGGCGATACTTTCTTTGAGATAATCGGCGTAGGTGGTTGCAATTTTAGCACTGGCAGTAATGTCAACAAATATGGAATTTCTGAGATTCAGCTCTTTTGTAGTTTGAAAAAATTGTTCCGAATTGGCGGGTTCCCCTTCGGAAAGAGCAGCGTTCCAATGATTTAAATCTATTCCATTTTCATTGAAAATCATCGTTTTAGAATTTGAAATTCCAATCACTTTGATTTTGAGTTTTAGATTATCCTGAACGTAGTTTTGTTGTTGGTTGATTTGTTCCAAAAGCGAACGACCAACATTACCAACTCCGGCCACAAACAGATTGACCTGTTTTGTTTGAGATTCAAAAAACGTTTCGTGCAAACAGTTTAGGGCTTTTTTAACATCATTTTCGGAAATAACTGCTGTAATATTTCGTTCGGAGGCCCCCTGAGCGATCGCTCTAATATTGACATTATTTTTTCCCAGCGTACTGAACATTCGTCCGCTAATCCCTTGATGATTTTTCATTTTATCCCCAATGACCGCCACAATGGACAGCTGCGATTCTAAAACTATAGGGTCAATTTTTAATAACGAAATCTCATTTTCAAATTCAAGATCAATGGCTAATTTGGCGCGTTTCGCGTCATGATTTGCAATTCCAACACAAATCGAATGTTCAGACGATGCTTGAGTGGTGATGATGATGTTAATTCTTTCATTGGCTAAAGTCTCAAATAATCGCTTAGAAAATCCGGGTACACCAACCATGCCATTACCTTGCAGCGTAAGCAAAGAAATATCATTCACGTTACTAATCCCTTTGATGGGGTTTAAGTGGCCGTTACTCACGCTTCGTGTGATTAATGTTCCCTCTTCATTTGGTGCTAATGTGTTTTTTATCGCAATAGGAATATTTTTTGAAAGCACCGGTAATACGGTTGGAGGATAAAGAACTTTGGCTCCAAAATGGGACAATTCGATGGCTTCAAAATACGACAATTTGGCAATGGGTTTTGCTTGTTTAACCAATTTAGGATTGGTGGTAAACATCCCACTGACGTCGGTCCAAATTTCAAGCATCTCAGCACCAACAGCAGCGGCAACTATGGCTGCTGTGTAATCCGAACCACCTCGACCCAAAGTTGTAATTTCGCCGCTTTCTGATTTCGAAATAAAGCCAGGCATTACCGTAATAAGTTTGGCGTTATTTTCAAAATAGGCCGAAATATTGGCATTGGTGTCCTCAAATTGAACGGCAGCATTGGTAAAATTCGAATCTGTTACAATCAAATTTTGACTGTTTTTCAATTGAACATTAAGACCTTGCTGTTGCATAAACTCGGTGATTATAAGCGACGAGATTAACTCTCCAAAGCTCAATAATTTGTCCGTAGTTTGAGGGGATAATTCATTGATTAAATAAATCCCTCGAACTAAATGTTCCAACTCGTTCAATTTATTCAAAACAATTTCTTTGGTGTGAGTCAAAATTTCACCCGTCAGAAGGTCGTCAATTATGGCTATATGCAGCGCTTTGATACGGTTTAAATCGGATTGGTAGGCTGGATTTTTATCTATGGCCTTAGCCGACGCCTTCATCAACGAATCCGTAACCCCACCAACTGCCGAAACCACAACAACCACTCGATCGGAATCCGTGGCCTTTTGTACAATGGCTTTAACTTTTCTGATGTTCGCAGCTGAACCTACCGATGTTCCTCCAAATTTTAAAACTTTCATTTTTATTCCATTTAAAATGGACTAAAATAGCCCATTGAATTCAAAAATTATAAAATGATAAAACTATTGTATTAATTGAATTAAAAAAACAATATTCTGAAAATTACGAATATTTGATTTTTGACGCATCCTCATTAAATTTTAATTAAAAAAAAAGAGCTACACTACAATATGTGCAAAAAATGGCGAAACTACGACGCCATAAATCGCTTATTTACAAGGTAAGAGCTGGGTCTTGACATCACCAAAACCAATGCGAACAGAACCGTTTTTGCAATATCCCCTCAAAATGACTGTATCCATATCCTCGATGTATTTTCGGGAAGAACCGTCTTTCAACTGCACTGGTTTTTCGCCTTTCCAAGCCAATTCCAACATGGAGCCGTAGGAATCTGGCGTTGGACCTGAGATGGTGCCACTGCCCATCATATCACCAGCATTGACAGGGCAACCGTTAACCGTATGATGCGCCAATTGTTGAGCCATATTCCAATACATAAACTTGAAATTTGATTGCGTTACAACACTTTCACTGCTTTTATGTGGTCTTATAGCGACTTCCAGATTGATATCAAAACTTTTATTTCCTGTTGATTTTAAATAATCGAGCGGTTCTGGATCTTGGACGGGCGATGGTACACGGAAGGGTTCTAAAGCGTCCAATGTTACAATCCAAGGCGAAATGGAAGAGGCGAAATTTTTCCCTAAAAAGGGCCCAAGAGGGACGTATTCCCATTTTTGAATATCTCTGGCGCTCCAATCGTTAAACAGCACCAACCCAAAAATATATTCTTCAGCGTCATCAACTGCAATTGAATCGCCTAAATCGTTTGCATCTGTGGTGATAAAGGCCATTTCCAATTCAAAATCAACGGCCTTACTTGGACCAAAAACAGGAGAGTTTGCTCCCGCTGGGAGGGTCTGTCCTTGAGGTCGATGCACTGGAATATCGGTCGTAATAATCGAGGAGCTTCGACCGTGATACCCCACTGGAAGATGTAACCAATTGGGCATCAAGGCATTATCTTTTCCACGAAACATCGTTCCGACGTTGGTAGCATGTTCTCGACTGGCATAAAAATCGGTATAATCTCCTACCTGAACAGGAAGTTGCATTTCAATTTCGTCCAATCGGAACAATACGACATCTTTGTGTTTGGGATTGGATTTTAAAGCGTCGTTATTTTCATCAAAAATTTCTGCTATTCGGTTTCGAACAGCTCGCCATGTTTGGCGACCGTCAGCGATAAAATCGTTGAGAGTATCTTGCAAAAAAATATCATCAGTCAATGGTATTCCATCAAAATACCCCAACTGATGCAAAGCACCAAGGTCAATGGCTGTATCGCCAATTCGAGTTCCAATGGTTATAACATCGTCTCGAGTTAAAAAGACGCCAAAAGGAATGTTTTGAATGGGAAAATCGGAATCTGAACCAACGTGAAGCCATGATGCTCGATCTGGATTATTAGCAAAATTGGGCATAGCGGAAATATGTTAATTAATGTTTAATAAAATATACATCAAATATATGTTTTTTGACCAATATAACTCTAGATATGATTATTTTTGCAGCAGATTAATTTTTACTCCAATTTTATGCAACGCGACGCACAAATTTTTGAACTCATTAATGAGGAAAAAGAACGACAACTTAATGGTATTGAACTCATCGCTTCAGAAAACTTTACCAGCGAACAGGTAATGGAAGCAACGGGGTCTGTATTGACCAATAAATACGCCGAAGGATATCCTGGAAAACGGTATTATGGGGGCTGTGAAGTGGTAGATGAGGTCGAGTTAATTGCCATAGAACGAGCGAAAACTCTTTTTGGAGCCGAGTGGGCAAATGTGCAACCACACTCTGGAAGTCAGGCCAATACGGCAGTTTTCCATGCGTGTTTAAAACTGGGCGAAACCATTTTGGGCTTTGATTTAGCTCACGGCGGTCACCTTACTCACGGTTCGCCAGTCAACTTTTCCGGGCGGTTGTACAATCCCGTATTTTATGGCGTTGACAAAGAAACGGGGCGGTTAAATTACGACAACATTCAAGCGATTGCAACTAAAGAACAACCCAAACTTATCATTGCAGGCGCTTCTGCCTATTCGCGCGATATTGATTACAAACGTTTTAGAGCGATTGCAGACAGCGTAGGCGCCATTTTGTTGGGCGATATTTCACACCCATCAGGATTAATCGCTAAAGGGATTTTAAATGACCCTCTACCGCATTGCCATATCATCACAACCACCACCCACAAAACCCTGCGTGGCCCAAGAGGGGGACTCATCATGATGGGTAAAGATTTTGAAAATCCATTTGGTTTGACCTTTAAATCTGGGAAACCAAAAATGATGTCATCACTCTTAGATTCTGCCATTTTTCCAGGCAACCAAGGCGGGCCTTTGGAACACGTCATTGCTGGAAAAGCCATTGCCTTTGGCGAAGCCCTAACAGATGAATTCATGCATTATATTTTACAAGTTAAAAAGAATGCCGATGCCATGGCTCAGTCCTTCGTAAAACGAGGATACAATTTGATTTCTGGCGGTACCGATAACCATATGATGCTTATCGACTTAAGAAATAAAAACATTACTGGAAAAGACGCCGAACAAGCCCTTGTCAAAGCCGACATCACGGTCAACAAAAACATGGTGCCGTTTGATACTCAAAGCCCTTTCGTAACCTCAGGCATTCGAGTAGGAACACCAGCCATTACAACCCGTGGTTTGGTTGAATCGGACATGGATTCCATTGTCGCACTTATTGATGAAGTAATTACTAACCACAGCGACGAAACAGTCTTGGAATCGGTGGCAGATCGGGTTAATGCCATGATGAGTCATCGCCCATTGTTTGCTTAAACAGTTATCTCAAAACAAGTCAAGCCAACCTCGTGTTGGCTTTTTTTATTGATCTAAATCCTTCGCGTTATACGCTCCCAAATCGGAAGGATTGGGACGTGTATTCCCTTCGATGTCTGTATTGAGAGTTCCTGCAGTTGTGCCTTGGCCAGAAGCTGGAGAATTAAGGGGAATTTGAAGTTTGTTTTCAGAAGAATTCAAAAACCCTGGGTCTAAATTAAATCGAACATTATCGTAGTAATTGGTATCGTCAAAATTGTAAAACGGTCCTGAAAATCTGTTGTTTGGATCGTCAAAGTATATGAGGCAATTTTTGAAATTAAAATTAAAATCTGCCTCTGCAACAGGGTCCAATAAAACTTCAGGATTGTTGTTTCCGTAGATGATGCAATTGGTAAAATTAGCGCTAAGCAGAGGGTTTGGAATACTATTTTGGTCGGAATCGGTGGTGAAATTATTCAACAAAAGTGCAGGAAATTGCCGAAAACTGTTGGTCCAATAATTGGCAATGGTAGCATGAGTTACAGTGTAGCGCCCACCAAATGTTGCCGCAAATGACGATTGTCCACTTTTGTTAATCACAATATTTTCTGCCAAAATATGACTTGCTCGTCCTAAAATTCCAAAAGCACTAGAATTGTAAATTTGTGTGTTTTTGATATCAAGTTTTGAGGGGTCGTCTTGATTGCCATCCGTCAAAATTCCAACCGTGCTGTTTTTTATGGTGGTGTGATTAAATGTATTATTAGTGCTTCCATTGTAGAGCCAAATAGTTTGCCATTGACCTGGAACGTCGGAAAATTGGGGTTCCAATCGGTCGCCTTCAAAAATAATTTCATTATCCAATGTTTCTGCATCGCTGCTGGGTTGACCATTGGCATGGATGGAAGCCCCACTGGTAACGAGCAGCCCTGAGTTGGCATGAAAATGTAATCTGGATCCAGGATCAATTTCTAAAATTTTCCCATCACCAACAGCGGCATACCCATAAACAACATAGGGTTTCTCATTGGTAAAATGAAGTTCATCATCGTCCAAAAATCGACCTTGAATGTTGGTGTCGTCCTCAATGCCGTCGCCATCAATATCAAAACTTAAGGTTTCAATTCGCGTTGAGCCGTCGGGGTTGGTTAGTTGATGGGGGTAAATAAATACGGCATCTTTAACGAGGGTGACCAGTTCAACTTTTTGGGGGTTTGTTGAACCAAATTCAATTGCATCGGTGTACAAAAATTGTGTTTGATTGGCTGCTATATTCTGAATATCAATGGTGGTTTCAATAAAAATATACATGCTATCTTTTGCCAGCAATTCGACATTCGAAAATTCCTTTCCACCAAGCGGCAAATCGCCCGTCAATCCATCCACATTGAGGCGGTAATTTGAGTTTTGACCTTGTTGAAGTTTAATCTTTGGTATCAGGATATTACTATCTGTTGTGTTGTACACTTTCAGGGTGTAGGTGCTGGATCCGATGTTTGTAAACACCGTATCGAGATACACGGTATCTTTTGAAAAACGCAAGGTTCCTTCAGAACTGGAGAAATTAAAATCTTCTCGGCAAGAACTCCAAAAAATGAGAACACTACACGTTGCTAAAAAATAAAAATAATGCTTCATAGAATGTGGCCTCATAATTTAAAAATATAACTTTTAAACAAAATAATTTATGTTAGTCAAAAATGTCGAGAATTTCATTTGGAATTCGTTTTGGGCGTTGAGTTTTGGGATCGGTTAGACACCATTTTGTACGACTTTTAACCAATAATTTAGCAGATTTTGCATTGTAAATTTCCACTACACGAGTGCTTGTAACGCCCTCACATTCAGGAACATATGTTTTAAGATGTAACTCATCGCCTTGGAACGCAGCAGATTTGTAGTCTATTTCATGACGCAACACTACCCAAACGTTTTCTTGACGTTGTTGTTTTGAGGTTACAGACGTCCAATGCTGGCGTGCCATTCCCTGAATCCATTCCAAATAGCGGATGTTGTTCACATGATTCAAATGATCAATATCCTCTGAAGTAACGGTCCGAATTTGTTCAAAAACTTGCATTAATTTGACGGTATTATTCTGACTTCAAATAATTTATCCCAACGTTTTCCAGTCACAAAAAGGGTTTTTGTTTCAGGGTTATAAGCCATGCCATTTAGGACATCCAGCCCCGGGTGATTGGTTACTTTAGTCTTTAAATCTTTGAAATCAATCACGGCCTCAATGGCGCCGTTGTTGGGGTTAATGATGGCCACACCGTTTTTTTGATATCGGTTTGAATATATTTTTCCATCGACCCATTCCAATTCGTTTAAATTTGCCAGTTTACCTTTGTTGGTATAGGCCTGAATAAAGGATTCCTCCTCAAACGTTTCCGCATTTAGAATCCAAATGTTTTCACTACCGTCTGTTTTGTACAATTTTTCACCGTTGTTACACAAGCCCCAACCTTCTTTGCTTTGGCCATAATTAAAACTTCCAATGGCGTTTAAATTGTCGATTTCATAAATTAAACCTCGACCTTCTTGCCAAGTGAGTTGGTAAATTTTATCGTTTAAAACCGTTAAACCTTCACCAAAGTAGGAGGGGGATAAGTTGATGTTTTTCAGTACTTTACCAGTTTTATAATCTATAGCGCGAAGTTTGGACTCGCCATATTGACCGGTGCTTTCGTACAAAATTCCATTGTAGAACTCCAACCCTTGGGTGTAGGAGGTTATGTCGTGAGGGTAGGTGTTTAGCAACTCGTATGTATAGAGTTTTGGGGTTTCATGATTGACAACTATTAATTTTTGAAGTGCCACTTCTTTTTGACCTTCAAAAAAAACATTGGCTTTAATCATTTTTTCACCCAGAGGATGGTTTTTTAATGGAATCTGTGTTTCAACGGGTTCATTGTTTAGAAAAAACTGCACCGAATCAATTGTCTTAGAATTTAAGTTTGAGATGTCCAATTCAAGAATTTCAGCATTGGAAATAATAGTGTTTTGGGCATTTGAGGTAAGTTTGAAATTGGCTTTTTTCACCTTCGACGACTTCCCGCAAGCCAACACATTAGTTGCAAAAGCTATGACTATCAGCGTTTTAGATAGATGCATGGGATTTATATTTTTTTGGCAATTTATTTATTTATGTTCATTTAAAAAAATCATTAAAAGAATATTAAAACATTGTATCTTTGCCTCAGGCAAGTCCTACACAACCAGCTCCTGTAGAATCCTCCAGGGCGGGAACGCAGCAAAGGTATACGGTTGTAGCGGTGTGATGTAGATCGCTTGCCTTTTTTTGTGTCCATATTCTCTCAAATCTTTCTATATTTAACTCATAAATTGCTGTAAACGTATGTCAAAAACTGTTCTTATTACTGGCGGTTCTTCAGGACTTGGAAAATCCATTGGCGAATATCTTACAGAGAAAGGGTATCAAGTGTACGGGACGAGCCGTTCTCCAGAAAAATATAAAAACACTGCGTTTCCCATCGTAAAATTGGATGTTACCGATCCAGAATCCATTCAAAATTGCGTTCAAGAATTGTTGGAAAAAACACAACGCATTGATATTTTAATTAACAATGCAGGGGTTGGGATTACGGGGCCTATGGAAGAAATTCCAATGCGTGAAATGAAAAACAATTTTGAAACCAATGTGTTTGGTCCCATAGGAATGATTAATGCCGTATTGCCAACAATGCGTTCTCAACAAACGGGATTAATTATTAATATGACCTCCATCGCTGGATATATGGGATTGCCATTTCGTGGTGTTTACAGTGCCAGTAAAGGGGCGCTGGAGCTTATTACAGAAGCGTACAGAATGGAACTCAAACCCTTTAAGGTTCATATGACTAATATAGCACCTGGCGATTTTGCAACCAATATTGCATCAGGACGCTACCATGCCCCGCTACAACAAAACTCACCATACCACAACTCCTACGGGGCCACGCTTGCCCTAATGGACAACCATGTAGATGATGGTAAAGATCCTAAAATTTTAGCTCAGGTGGTGTATCAAATTATTCAAACCAAACACCCCAAAATACACTATAAAGTAGGGGCATTTCTGCAAAAATTTTCAATCGTTTTAAAACGCATTCTACCCGACCATTGGTTCGAACGACTTTTGATGTCGTTTTACAAACTCTAATGTTTAAAACTCATCAAACTTGTTAATATATTTGAGATCTTGTCCTTGGGTAGATTTCATTAATACTCTATTTTTACAGTAAAATTAATTTACACTTCCGCATGAAATTTTTTATCGATACAGCAAATTTAGAACAAATCAAAGAGGCGCAAAATCTTGGCGTATTAGATGGTGTAACTACCAATCCATCCTTGATGGCCAAAGAGGGTATTACTGGAGCTGATAATATTTTAAACCATTACAAGGCCATTTGTAATATTGTAGATGGGGATGTCTCTGCTGAAGTGATTGCTACCGATTTTGAGGGAATGGTGAAAGAAGGAGAAGCATTAGCCGCACTTCATCCACAAATTGTAGTAAAACTCCCCATGATTAAAGCCGGAGTAAAGGCCTGTAAGTATTTTAGTGATAAAGGCATCAAAACTAACGTTACGCTGGTGTTTTCTGCAGGTCAAGCAATTTTGGCTGCTAAAGCCGGGGCTACCTATGTTTCACCATTTATTGGACGTTTGGACGATATTTCTTCTGATGGGTTAAGTCTAATTGCCGAAATTCGTCAAATTTATGACAACTACGGATTTCAAACAGAGATTTTGGCCGCCTCGGTTCGCCACACCATGCACGTCATCGATTGTGCAAAAATTGGCGCCGATGTTATGACTGGACCACTCAGTTCCATTGAAGGACTTCTAAAACACCCCCTTACCGATATTGGTTTGGCTAAATTTTTAGCGGATTATAACAAAGGGAATTAGTACTAAATGGGTTTGAAGTATGCCTCCAATTCTCTACTTTTGCAAAAAATTTTAGAGATTTATGCTTTCAGTTTCAAACCTATCCGTTCAATTTGGTAAACGCGTCTTATTCGACGAGGTAAATATCACCTTCAATGCAGGAAACTGCTACGGCATTATCGGTGCAAATGGGGCGGGAAAATCAACCTTTCTAAAAATCATTTCAGGAAAACAAGAAGGCACCTCTGGACACGTGCACTTGGAACCCGGAAAACGCATGTCGGTCCTGGAACAAAACCACAACTTATACGACAACCACAACGTGCTCGAAACGGTGCTGATGGGCAACAAACCGCTCTACGATATTAAAACTGAAATTGATGCGCTCTACAACGATTACAACGATGCCAACGCCGATAGAATAGGGGAGTTGCAAGTCCAATTTGAAGAAATGGACGGTTGGAATGCCGATAGCGATGCTGCCGCCATGCTATCCAATTTGGGCATCAAAGAAGAACTGCACTATTCCACCATGGCCGATTTGGATGGTAAACAAAAGGTCCGAGTTCTACTAGCACAAGCACTCTTTGGTTCCCCCGATGTCCTTATTATGGACGAGCCCACCAACGATTTGGATTACGAAACCATAACTTGGTTGGAAAACTTTCTTGCCAATTACGATAATTGTGTGATAGTGGTATCACACGACCGTCATTTTTTGGATGCCGTTTGCACTCATATTTCTGACATTGATTTCAATAAAATTTCCCATTTTTCTGGAAATTACACCTTTTGGTACGAATCCTCTCAATTGGCTGCCAAGCAACGGGCTCAACAAAACAAAAAAGCCGAAGAAAAGAAAAAAGAACTGGAAGAATTTATTCGTCGATTTTCCGCCAATGTCGCCAAATCAAAACAAGCCACCAGCCGAAAGAAGATGATTGATAAACTTAATGTGGCTGACATCCGACCTTCCAGCAGACGTTATCCTGCCATTATTTTTGAGCGAGAGCGCGAAGCGGGTGATCAAATTTTAAACATCGAAAAATTATCGGCAGATTTGGATGGAGAAACTTTATTTCAAAACATTGATTTAAATCTAAACCGCGGCGACAAAGTGGTTATTTATTCTAAAGATTCTCGAGCAACTACCGCGTTTTATGAAATCATAAACGGAAAACAACAGGCCAAAACGGGCTCTTTTGCCTGGGGGGTAACCACCACACAATCCTATTTACCGCTGGACAACAGTGCCTTTTTCTCAGAAAAAATGACACTTGTCGATTGGTTACGCCAATGGGCCACCACGGAAGAGGAGCGCGAAGAGGTCTACATCCGTGGGTTTTTAGGAAAAATGATTTTTAGTGGCGAAGAAGCCCTCAAAACCGCCGATGTCTTATCAGGTGGCGAAAAAGTCCGCTGCATGCTGTCTCGAATGATGATGCTTCGCGCCAATATTTTAATGTTGGATGAACCGACAAATCACTTAGATTTGGAAAGTATCACGGCCTTTAACAATTCGCTTAAAAATTTTAAGGGGACTGTTTTGCTTACCACTCACGATCATGCCTTTGCTCAAACGGTTGGAAATAGAGTGGTGGAATTGACTCCCAACGGCGTTATAGACCGCTACATGACTTTTGACGAGTACATGCAAGACGCTAAAATTAAGGCGCTTCGCGAAAAAATGTACAGCTAGTTTTTAGGTTTTAATTTTTGTTTTACAAGATTTAAAATCCCTGCAATACTAAGACAGATAAACATTGCCGATGTAGGAATGTTTTCAAATTTGAAAAATACCTTTAAGACTTGAAGAAGTACTGCTGCAAAAACAAAACACACGGTTGCGATTGTTAAAAATCATCCCATAATCAAAACCAATTGAGAATCGAACCCGATTCGTTAAAAATAAATAAATTGGTTAAATCAACTGCCTCGGGGCAAGCCCACGAGGTATTCAAAGGAAACTATTTTAAACATTTCGAGGCAAGCCTCAGGAATTAAACCCTTGGCTATCGCCCTGCGATTAAAAACTTACTATCAGCTGTTTAGCATGACCGGCATGACCAGCATGGTAACTTGCTCACCCTCATCGAGTCCATCCACAGGCGTGAGGATTCCAGCACGGTTGGGCAAACTCATTTCCAAAAGGACATCGTCCGATTCTAAATTTCCCAGCATTTCGTTAAGGAAACGGGAGTTAAACCCAATTTGCATGTCATCGCCTTGATAATCGCAGGTTAAACGCTCTTCGGCTTTGTTGCTGTAATCGATATCCTCGGCAGAAATATTCAACTCTGCCCCGGCAATTTTCAAACGAATTTGATGTGTTGTTTTGTTAGAAAAAATCGACACACGGCGTACTGAATTTAAAAATTGATTGCGACCAATGGTGAGTTGATTTGGATTTTCTTTGGGAATTACGGCTTCGTAATTTGGATATTTACCGTCAATCAAGCGACAGATAAGTACGGTGGTTCCAAAGGTAAATTTGGCATTGGAATCGTTGTAAGCAATGGTTACCTCGTCGTCTGAAGTTGCCAAAATTCCTTTTAGGAGGTTTAATGGTTTTTTGGGCATGATAAATTCTGCCGTTTGATTGGCAGTTACATCTGTTCTAGAATATTTTACCAATTTATGGGCGTCTGTGGCTACAAAAGTGACGTTTTCTGTTGAGAATTGAAAAAACACACCGCTCATCACCGGGCGTAAATCGTCATTTCCAGCAGCAAAAATGGTTTTATTAATGGCGGTTGCCAACACATCGGCGGGCATGAGTGTTTCGCTCGGGTTGTTTAATTCGATTGGGTTTGGAAATTCATCTGCATTGGCGTAAGCTAAGGCATATTTACCATGGTTTGAGCTAATTTCGATGGTGTTGTTATCCTCAACGGTAAAAGTGAGGGGCTGCTCTGGAAAGGTTTTTAGGGTGTCCAACAATAATTTTGCTGGAACGGCCACTTGACCTTCGCTGTCGCTTTCTACATCAAGAGATGCGGACATGGTGCTTTCCAAGTCGCTGGCCGAAACTTTAAGATTTGAGTGTTGCAAATCAAATAAAAAATTATCCAAAATAGGAAGGGTATTGGAGTTGTTAATTACGCCGCCAAGAACTTGAAGTTGCTTGAGTAAATATGTGCTGGAAACTATGAATTTCATGTGTGTCATTTTGTTTAATAAAACTGTGTCATACAAATATATCTCATCGGGGTTAATTTAAGAAAATAACTTATTAACATTTGAGCGATGATTTGCTTTGTTAGGGGTTGAAAAATTTAATTGCAACGCTATCCATCATGTCAAGCCCCATAAGCGTTGAAGCACCACCAACGGTTGCTTTATTGCTTTTGTACATGGCAATTTCCAAAAATCCAGAAGCATTAAAGACCGCAAGACCTCGTCCTACGTCGTTGCGTTTGTTGGGTGGAATCTTAAAATTAACAATGTCAGAATAACGGTTGTGCACGGTTGTGAATTTGTGATTTCTTGCAGAAATTTCGAAACGACGGCCCTGCTGAATGGATTCAAAAAATGATTTTTTAATGTTGGTAATGACGTTATCATAACGGTCTATAAATATCACGTGCCCAATAAGCTGATTGTTATCAGCACCAATGAAGGGGGTGATGTTTGTTATGGGTTTTATGCATGAAATGGATTTTCCAATGACCTCAAGCGTTCCCCCGCGCGATAGGTGGGCTGCGACTTTTACAAAAACATCCAACACCGGAAAACTGCCAACAATTTTTTCGTGAATGTTAATTTCTACCAACTGATCGGGGGTAAGGTCGTTACAAATCATACTTAATATCCCATTGTTGGCACAAATAAAATAGTGACCGTTGAGTTTCATAGCAATATGGGTGTTTTCTGGATTTAACTCCGAATCAACACCAATAATATGAATGGTTCCTTTAGGAAAACTATCAAACGCGTTTTGAATAACATAGGCCGCTTCAATAACACTGAACGGTGAAATGTTATGCGAAATATCAACAATTTTAACCTCTGAAATTTCAGAAAGTAATGCCCCTTTAACCGAGCCCACAAAGTGTGCTTTCATTCCAAAATCGGTTGTAAGAGTAACAATTGGCATATCTATGAAATAGATTGTAGTTAAGCTTAAGGGCACATCCCGTTAGGCCTTACAAACCTAATCAATTTTTTGTTTTTAATTTTTATCAACAGTGTAATAATTTAAGCAAAAATGTTAGTACTTTTAGGACAATTAAAATTACATGAACCGCTTAAAAAAATTAACACACCTTTGAACGAACTTATTATAGAACTCGAAGAGATTACACCCAAAGAGTTTTTTGGCCCTCAAAATAAAAATATAGAGCTTCTCAAGCGTTACTTCCCCAAACTCAAAATTGTAGCCCGAGGCAATAAAATTACGGCTTTTGGTGATGAAGAATTATTAGAAGAATTTGACAAACGTATGGAAATGCTGTTCAGTCATTTTGGAAAATTCAACACCCTGAATGAAAATTCAATAGAACGCGTACTGACCAGCGAATCGGAAGCCGACTACACCACTTCCAATGAAAGCGGCCAAGTGATACTGCATGGAGTGAATGGGAAACTCATAAAGGCACAAACCGCCAACCAACGAAAACTAGTCGATGCTGTTCGGCAAAATGATATGGTTTTTGCTATTGGCCCTGCTGGAACAGGCAAAACCTACACTGGTGTTGCTTTGGCCGTAAAAGCCCTAAAAAACAAAGAAGTCAAACGGATCATTTTAACCCGTCCTGCTGTTGAAGCAGGCGAAAATTTAGGATTTCTTCCTGGCGATTTAAAAGAAAAATTAGACCCCTACATGCAACCCCTTTACGATGCACTGCGCGATATGATTCCTCACGAAAAACTGGATAATTACATCGAGAAAGGAATCATACAAATTGCGCCGCTGGCCTTCATGCGTGGGCGGACGCTGGATCATGCGTTTGTTATTTTGGACGAAGGTCAAAACACAACCCATGCCCAAATGAAAATGTTTTTGACCCGAATGGGAAAAAATGCCAAGTTTTTACTCACAGGCGACCCCGGCCAAATCGATCTGCCAAGGCGCGTGATTTCTGGCCTCAAAGAAGCGCTTCTTATTCTAAAAGACATTAAAGGTGTTGGATTGGTTTTTCTGGACGATAAAGATGTTATCCGACATAAGTTGGTTAAAAAAATTATTGAAGCCTATAAAAATATTGAAAACAGAGATTAATCATGCTAACCCATTCAACCCTCACAGATACCAATTTTGAATTTCCCGGTCAAAACAGCATTTACAAAGGAAAAGTTCGGGAAGTTTACTCCTTAGAAAATGATCTTTTAGTAATGATCGCCACGGACCGATTGTCCGCTTTCGATGTTGTGATGCCTAAGGGAATTCCATTCAAAGGTCAAATTCTCAATCAAATTGCAACTAAAATGATGAGAGCCACAGAAGATTTGGTACCAAATTGGTTGACAGATACTCCAGACCCCAATGTGGCTGTGGGGCAACGGTGCACGCCATTCAAGGTTGAAATGGTTATTCGTGGCTATTTGTCAGGCCATGCCGCTAGGGAGTATAAAGCCGGAAAACGTTCGATTTGTGGTGTTCCGATGCCAAATGGAATGGCGGAAAATGAGGCTTTCCCAAACCCAATCATCACGCCGGCAACAAAGGCAGAAAAAGGAAATCATGATGAGGATATTTCCAGAGATGAAATTTTAACCAGAGGTCTTGTTTCTGAAAAGGATTATTTAATTTTAGAAGATTACACCCGAAAATTATTTCAGAGGGGTAGTGAAATAGCAACATCAAGAGGATTAATTTTAGTGGATACCAAATACGAATTTGGCAAAACAAAAGAGGGGAAAATTGTCCTAATTGATGAAATTCATACCCCCGACTCGTCGCGTTATTTTTACGCTGACGGTTACGAGCAACGGCAGAGGAGCGGCGAACCCCAAAAACAACTGTCCAAAGAATTTGTAAGGCAATGGCTCATTCAAAATGGATTTCAGGGGTTGGAAGGGCAAAGCGTCCCACACATGAGCGAGGATTACATCGAATCGGTAAGCCAACGCTACATTGAGTTATATGAAAATATTACGGGCGAGAATTTTGTAAAATCTGATTTGAGTGATATCAACTCAAGAATCGAGACTAACGTTTTGGAGTACCTTTCGCATTTGTAAATTTCTTTAGCGACCCGTACCAAAGTTGCAACTTGGCATATACAAACGTGTTGGCTTTAACTCTATAAATGGCTACCAAACTTATGGTAATCAAAAAAAGTATCGCACCAAAAATAGCCTCAAAAGGATTTAAATTTTTTCCTAAAATCCGATTTAACCCCCAACCGGTAAAACTGCCATACAGTACAATGAAGTGGATGACGTAAATGGATAATGTTTTTTGTCCAATTCTGAGGATTAGAGTTTGTTTTAATGCATTTTCTAAGGCATAAAATAATCCAAATATAACCAATACATTTCCCAATCGAATGAACAGATAATTGAAATTTGATACATCTATTAACAACTGAATCTCAGTGATTTCACCAAAATATTTCAGAAAAACTGTTGAGCAATAAATCAAAATTACACCAGCTGCAAAAAAAGCCATTATTGCAACACGTTTAAAATTTGAGCGCCCCTCAAAACGGTAAAATAGGGTTGCAAGAAATGCCCCAAGAGCCATATATCCAAACCAAGGGAAAATAGTAAAAATAGACCCATTGGATTTGGTTATAAAATTGGCAAAAACCAATGGAATTCCAGAAGCGGTATAGGTTCTGTAGGTGGGTTCAAGCAAAAAAATTGTAATTCCTATCAGCAGCATGGCTGTTGAAAAAAGGCGATGATTTTGTTTCATTAATTTGTAGCCTAAAACGATCAGGATGAGAGATAGACCAATGCATTGAAGAACATCAATCACCAGAAAATAGGTGTCAAAACTCCCCGTAAACCATCTGAAAATGGGGACTCGAAGCGCATACCCGATGGCCATTAGCATGATTCCTCTATTCAGACCTTTTTGCAAACGCTGCTTGGTTGTGCCTTTTTGTTGTGATTTTAACAGTAGATAGGTGAAAATTAGCCCCGAAATTGTGAAGAACATTGGAGCGGTAATCCCTCGAAAATACTGCCAAATCGAAAAAGCTATATTATTAGGATCACGAAACTCTACACCCAACAAAGTGTCAATAAAATGCCCCTGAAGCATCATCAAAATGGCAAAAGCTCGAACGGCGTCGATAAAATATAATCTTGAACTGGATTTCAAAACTTCAGATTTAATGAAAGGGTTGGTTTTAACCTAAAATATTTGTATTAGTCTCAGCGCTGGAAAAAAACAAAAAAACTGATAAGGCATCTGTCAAAAGGAGTGTATTCATAAATACTGGTTAATTTTTTGTAAGTTAGTATTTTGAAGTAATTGACCAAAATAATAACATCAATTTTCCATACAAATGGCTGATTTTGAACTAACTAACAGAAGTAAATACAACCAAAATTACAAAACCTCTATTGCCAATCCTGAAGCATTTTGGGGCGAATTGGCCGAAACTAATTTTCTGTGGAAATCAAAATGGAACAAGGTTTTAGAATTTGATTTTTTATCGCCAAAAATTGAATGGTTTAAAGGGGCAACACTCAATATTACAGAAAATTGCATCGACCGACATTTGAAACAAAACGGTCACAAAACTGCAATTATCTTTGAACCTAACGACCCGAATCAAGAATCGGAATTCATTTCATACATTGAATTGCACCATCGCGTAAATCGATTTGCCAATGTGTTAAAATCGAAAGGTGTGCTTAAAGGCGACCGAGTCTGTATTTACCTCCCCATGATTCCAGAATTGGCCATCGCTGTTCTGGCGTGCGCTCGAATTGGCGCCATTCATTCGGTTGTTTTTGCAGGGTTTTCTGCAACTGCTTTAGCCACACGCATTAAGGATTGTGATTGTAAAATTGTACTGACCAGCGATGGCAGTTTTAGAGGTGCAAAAACCATAAACTTAAAAGCCATTGTTGACGAAGCCTTGGTGGATTGCCCGAACGTTTCGACAGTACTGGTAGCCCAACGGATTCATTCGGAAATAACGATGAAAACAAACCGCGACGAGTGGCTTCAACCCCTACTGGACCAGGCCTCTGAAAGTTGCGAAGCTGTTGCTATGGATGCAGAAGATCCTTTGTTTATTTTGTACACCTCAGGTTCAACAGGACAACCCAAGGGTATGGTTCATACCACAGCCGGTTATATGGTGTACACGGCCTATACCTTTAAAACTATATTTCAATATCAACCGAATGATGTGTACTGGTGTACGGCAGATATTGGCTGGATTACAGGTCACAGTTACATAGTTTATGGCCCACTTCTAAATGGCGCCACAACCCTCATGTTTGAAGGTGTTCCGAGTTACCCCGATTATGGCCGCTTTTGGGACATCGTTCAAAAATTCAAGGTCAATCAATTTTATACAGCACCAACAGCCATCAGAGCATTGGCCAAGCAAGGCGAAGCTTTTTTAAAACCCTACGATTTATCTTCACTAAAAGTCATAGGAACCGTTGGAGAACCCATTAACGAAGAAGCTTGGCATTGGTATAATACTCATGTTGGCCAACAGCAATGTCCCATTGTTGACACATGGTGGCAAACAGAAACAGGAGGAATTCTTATCAGTCCAATACCGCATTGTTTCAGTGGAAAACCAACCTATGCCACACTGCCTTTTGTTGGAATTCAGCCAGCTTTGATGGACGACAATGGCAACGAAATTTCTGACACAAAAGCCGAAGGCCGATTGTGTATCAAATTTCCTTGGCCCTCCATAGCCAGAACCATTTGGGGCAACCACGAGCGGTACAAAAACACTTATTTTTCTGCTTTTGAGGGGTATTATTTTTCTGGGGATGGGGCAAAACGCGATGAGAATGGTCATTATCGCATCACGGGACGGGTGGATGATGTCATTATTGTTTCAGGGCATAACCTCGGAACAGCGCCTATTGAGGATGCCATCAATGAGCATAAACAAGTCGCTGAATCGGCCATTGTCGGTTACCCTCACGACATAAAAGGTAACGCTTTGTATGGTTTTATTACATTGAAAAAAGCGGTGTCTTCTGAAAATCATGAAAATGTAAAAAAAGAAATCAACGCATTGATTTCGAGCAAAATAGGACCTATCGCAACGTTGGATAATATTCAATTTACAACGGGACTCCCAAAAACAAGATCTGGGAAAATCATGCGTCGTATTTTAAGAAAAATAGCCGGCAACGATACTTCAAATCTTGGAGATATCAGTACCCTTCTAAATCCAGAAGTTGTTCAATCTATAATTAATCAAACTCAAACAAAATAACCAATATTATGAAAACAAACGTATTTTATTTATTCGTTTTAGCCCTTACGATTCTTGGGTGTTCTTCTGAGCACAAGCAAAATTGCAAACAATCGGCCTCCTATAACGACAGCTCAGAACGGAACGATCAATATTTAGGAGGTATAAAAATAATACCGATACAAACACCCAAAGGGGAATTTAACGTTTGGACCAAGCGGGTTGGTAACAATCCCACCATGAAAGTTCTTTTGTTGCATGGTGGACCTGGAATGACTCATGAAATTTATGAAAGTTTTGATGGCTACTTTCCAAATGCCGGAATTGAATATTACTATTATGATCAATTGGGGTCCTATTACAGCGATCAGCCCAAGGATTTATCACTTTGGGATTTAGACCGTTTTGTTGAAGAAGTTGAGCAAGTTAGGCAAGCTTTAGGTTTAGATAGCTCTAATTTTTACCTCTATGGTCAATCTTGGGGAGGGCTTTTAGGAATGCAATATGCACTGAAGTACCAGAAACACTTAAAAGGTTTAATTGTTTCAAATATGGTACCGTCAATTCCTGACTACCAGGCCTATTCCGATGAAGTTTTGGCACCACAGTTAGACCCTGCCGTTTTTGAAGAAATCATGCTCTATGAAAACAAAGAAGATTATTCCAACCCTCGGTATATGGAATTATTGATGAATAATTACTACACAAAACATATCATAAGAATGCCCGTTTCCGAATGGCCTGAGCCATTGAATAGAAGTTTCAAACACATCAATCACGATGTTTATGTGACCATGCAGGGGCCAAGTGAATTTGGTGTCAAAGGCGATGCGACTTTAAAATATTGGGACGTTAAAGACGAGTTAAAAACAATCAATGTACCAACATTAAGCATTGGTGCCACTCATGACACTATGGATCCGAAACAAATGGAATTTATTGCTAATGAAGTCCAAAATGGACGGTTTTTGTTGTGCCCCAACGGCAGTCACTTGGCGCAATTTGACGACCAAAAAGTGTATTTTGAAGGGCTTATTGAATTTATAAAAGATGTGGATAAAGGCCAGTTTTAGAGTGTTAAAACCGAGTCCATAATAAATCTGTAATAAGTCATATCGGCAGGAACAATTTTAAATTCGGGATGAACATTGTTCATGCATAACTCGAGATCTTTAAACGAAAAAAATCTAACGGCCTCGACTTCCTCATGCTGTAAAACCAAATCATTTAGATCTGATTTCAGGGGGCTTAAATACACGTGTTGAAACTCGCAATCCAGAATACCATTTTTGAATGTATTAATGTTTTTTCGAACCGCTATTCGTTTCAAATCGGAAGACGAGATCTCTAACCCAATCTCTTCTTTTACTTCTCTCATAGCACCTTCTAAAACAGATTCTCCAGCAATCACATGGCCTGCCACAGAAACATCCCATAGGTTTGGAAATGTTTGTTTGTTCGGTCCTCTTTTTTGCATTAAAAGTGCAGGAGTCGGGGTGTAAAACCAAATGTGAACCGTGGGGTGAAATAGGCCGTTTTGATGGGCAAAGTTTTTCTCGCAAACTTCTCCAGTTGGTGATCCATTTTCATCCCAAATGTCCAAAAATTCTTTCACACCTAATCAAAATAGCTGAAAGTTTCTCCGGGCTTGATTTTCAAGAGTGTTTCATAAATCATGCGAATCACATTCTCAACATCGTCTCGATGAACCATTTCGACCGTGGTGTGCATGTAGCGTAAGGGTAATGAAATCAAAGCAGAAGCGACACCACCATTGCTGTACGCAAAAGCATCGGTATCTGTTCCAGTTGCCCTTGATAGTGCTGCACGTTGGAAGGGAATTTTATGGGCTTCTGCTGTGTGCGTGATCAAATCCCGTAATTTTTGTTGAACAGCTGGCGCATAAGCTATAACAGGACCATCGCCCATTTTGCAATGCCCTTGTTTCTTTTTGTTAATCATAGGCGTAGTAGTATCGTGGGTAACATCCGTCACGATAGCCACATCGGGTTTGATGGTATGCGTTATCATTTGTGCACCTCTAAGACCAATTTCTTCTTGAACCGAATTGGTAATATATAATCCAAAGGGCAATGATTTTTTGTTGGTGTGTAGTAGTCGAGCTACTTCAGCTATCATAAAACCACCCATTCTATTGTCCAATGCACGGCATACAAAATGGTCTTTGTTAAGAATATGAAACTCATCGGGGTAGGTAATGACACACCCCACATGAACGCCTAGTTTTTCAACTGCTTTTTTGGACGGACAACCAATGTCAATAAAAATATTATCGGGCTTTGGGGGTTGTTCTTTGGCCAAAGTTCGTGTGTGAATGGCTGGCCATCCAAATACCCCTTTGACAATTCCTTTTTTGGTGTGAATATTGACCACTTTACTGGGAGCAATTTGGTGATCACTTCCGCCATTTCGAATGACGTAAATTAGTCCATCATCTGAAATATAATTCACATACCACGATATCTCATCGGCGTGACCTTCTATGACAACTTTAAAATCAGCGTCCGGATTAATCACTCCAACAGCCGTACCGTAGGTGTCGGTAATAAAGCTGTCTACATAAGGTTTTAGGTAGTTCATCCATAGCTTTTGCCCGTCCCATTCATAACCCGTTGGCGCAGCGTTATTTAAATAAGATTCTAAAAATTCGATAGATTTTTTGTTGAGAATACGTTGTTTTGGCATGATAAAATATTTTGGTTAAAAATAAGAATTCTTAAGAATATTAATCTCTAAATAAAGTATAAATTTTTTAACTTTGGAATCGATTCAAAACTCCTATGCGCATTTTTTTTCTGATACTCATTTTTTCGATGTCATTGAGTTGGGCGCAAACCCCCGAGGTTAAAACCGATTCATTAAACAGTACTTACCTGATGATTGTTGGTGATACCCTAATTAACCATTCCATCGGGCTGGATGAAATCATTATTCTGCCCAAGCTAAAATTAAATTCTTACAAAATGCGTCGTCGGTATTTAATTCTTCAACGTAAGACTTTAAAAGTGTACCCATACGCCAAACTTGCTGCAGAGCGTTTGGAAGTCATGAGGGAACGTATGGCCTCGGTTAAAAGCAAGCGAAAACGAAAGGAGTATACCAGAAGGGTACAACAATTTGTTGAGGACGAATTTTCTGAAAAATTAAAAAAATTCACTATCACAGAGGGGCAAATTTTAATCAAACTAATCCACCGGCAAACTGGTGAAACAGCATTCGAGCTCATCAAAGCGCTTCGTAGCGGTTGGCGGGCTTTCTGGTACAACAATACCGCAAAATTATTCAATATGTCGCTTAAAATTCCATTTGATCCTGAAACGGTTGAGGAAGATTTTTTTATCGAAGACATTCTTCAGCGTCAATTTCAAAGTGGAAATTTAGAATTTCAAAAGGCGCACAACCCGTTCGATTTGTACAAATTATCCAAAAAATGGTACTCAGAATCAGTAAATTGAGCCCAATTTTTTAGTCAATTTTTCCCGTTTATTACGTCAAATGGCCGTTTATTACGTCAAATGGCCGTTTATTACATGACGTTTTAATACCCCAAGGATTGTATCTAATTTTGTCTTGTAAGTGTAAGAGAATTTTTTTTAATTCAAATACCTTTTTTGCCCTAAGAATACCTACAAAAAAATGCGTAATTGATTCCCCAAATTTCAGTTGCGCATTTTCATTTTATACAATGGCTTGAAATACAAATAAAAATAACTCAAATCTAAAATACACCAGGGCTATTGTTGGATTGTAAAAGCCAAAATTAAGCGTTTGGACACCGACCGATCGTAGGGATCAAGATTGTAATTTCCAAAAGATTTTAAAACACGTAAACCATTGGATGTCAGCATATTTTCAAAATCTTCCAACCGGTAGGCCCGAACGTTTTCTTCAAAATTTAAAACACGACCGCCATCGTTTACTTGGATGGTTTTGATGATGGATTGACCGTCAAATTTGCGGCTAATGTCAAAATCAATCCCTTGAAAACTAAGACGACTTTCTGGAACTAGATTCTGAACGACGTGGTCAACGTTCATAAAATCGATAACACCAAAACCGTCTTTATTTAGAGATTGCCGAATGGAATTCAACACTTTAATATCATCAGAGGACGATTCAAAATATCCGAAACTGGTAAATAAATTAAAGATAGCATCAAATTATGAGGGCAATGGATCTCTCATATCATGAACCCTGAATTTCAGATTTGGATTAGAATATTTTTCGGCTTCCGCAATATTTTGATTCGATAAATCAACACCCAAAACGTCGTATCCCAAAGAACTTAAAAAAATGGAATGACGCCCTTTCCCACAAGCGAGATCCAAGACGCGCTTATCGGGCGATATATCAAAATATGATACCAGATTTTTGATGAAATTTTCAGCTTCACTTTGATCCCTATTGTTGTAAAGAATGTGGTAGTATGGGGTATTAAACCACGACTGATACCACTTTTTTGGATTTGACATATTGTTTCGTACTAACAACGGCAAAAATACTGTATTTTTGGCAGTATCATTAAACAATTTTATGCAAGAAAATTTTGAAATGGTTGCCAAAACGTTATTTGGTTTTGAAGAACTTTTGGAAACAGAGCTTAGACAAATGGGAGCACAACAACTTAAAAAAGGCGTCCGTCATGTTCGATTTGTTGGCGATAAAGGATTCATGTACAAGTGCAACCTTGGGCTTCGAACTGCCATAAAAATACTAAAGCCAATTGCTCAATTCAATGTTAAAAATGAAACCGATTTGTATGAAAAAGTTAAGGCCATTTCTTGGGAAAATTATTTGAACGTCAGTGGAAGTCTTGCCGTTGGGGCCACTTTAAATGGCGACACATTCACACATTCAAAATACGTTTCACTAAAAACCAAAGATGCCGTTGTTGATCGATTTCGAGATCGAACAGGATCAAGGCCTAATGTCGATTTAAGGTTTCCAGATTTAAAAATCGACGTTCATATCGATCGAAACCGCTGTACCATTTCGTTGGACAGTTCGGGTGAATCGCTCCACAAGCGCGGGTATAAAGTAGCAACCAACATTGCTCCAATCAATGAGGTTTTGGCCGCTGGACTGGTGTTGTTGTCTGGCTGGGACGGTCAAACGGATTTTATGGACCCAATGTGTGGGTCGGGTACCATACTCATTGAAGCCGCCATGATTGCTTGTAATATTCCTCCAAATCTGATGCGAAATGAATTTGGATTTGAGCGTTGGAACGATTGGGATGTGGATTTATTTGAAACCATTGAACGCTCCTTATTGTCTAAAACTCGTGATTTTCATCATAAAATGATTGGCTATGACAAGTCCCCGAGTGCTGTTCGTAAAGCTATTGAGAACATCAAACACGCGCATCTTGAAGAATTTATCGAAGTTAAACACGAAGATTTTTTTAAGACTCAAAAAGGTGGGCAACGGCCCCTTCATCTACTTTTTAACCCGCCCTATGGTGAACGTTTGGAACTGGATACTGAAACTTTTTACAACAATTTGGGCCGTACATTAAAACACAATTATTCCGGTTCTACTGCGTGGTTTATCACCTCTAATCTTGAAGCGCTCAAACATGTGGGGCTTCGTACATCAAGGAAAATCAAACTTTTTAATGCTAAACTTGAATCGCGCTTGGTGCGCTATGATTTATACAGTGGCAGCAAAAAAGCTAAAAAAAATCATAATAACACAAAGAGTAATTAATTCAAAACTCCAGACTTTGCCTTGGCGTTTGAAAAGTAAATTAAAAATAGTGCAATGATAACGGTGAGCATGGGCAAGATGATTTTGGTGCCTTCAAACTTAATATGATTTTGAACAAAAAAGCTGTGAAAGGTTTGAACCATCAGAGCAATAAAAGATATTACAAACAGGTAGAAAGCCCGTTTTTTTCGCCTCAAAAGGCCTATGGATCCAAAAAATCCAGCAAAAACAGCAATGGCAAAAGCTGCCACAACCCAAGCTGGTCGGTTGGCGTAATAGAGTTGTTCGGGCTCAGGAAGTGATGTCAAAACATCGTCCGTCATGTAGGCCTGACCAAGATAGACCAACACCCCCACAAGATTCCAAAGGGTGGCCAAAATTGATATAATCCAAAATGATAATGTAGGTTGCATTTGAATTTTATTCATGATAATTTGTGATTTGATTAAGCTAAAGTTACAGTTTTTTTTTAATTGACAAGCTAAATAACCTATTAATGGGCCGGAACAACAAATAAAAATCTCTTCAATTTTTTATGCGAAAACTGAAAAAAGAGATTACTTTTGCAAAGTTGAACTAAGACCAAATGACACTTTCCACATACGAAAGAGAAGAACGCAAAGCCGGTAAAGAACTTTATCATTATCAAAAAGGAGCCATTCATAAGATTTTTGAATGTTTTGAATCGGCTGCCGACGATTACCATTTACTCTACCAATTGCCAACTGGTGGTGGAAAGACCGTTATCTTTTCAGAAATCGTTCGTCAATACCTAAGAACCCGCCAGAAAAAGGTTCTGGTGATGACTCACCGCATCGAGCTGTGTAAACAGACGTCGGCGGTTTTGAGTGAATTTGGAGTCACCAATAAAGTCGTGGATAGCAAAGCAAAATTGGACGACCAAAGGGACTACGACTGCTTTGTTGCCATGGTTGAAACCCTAAACAACAGATTAAAGGACGATAAATTGGACATTTCCGACATTGGGTTGGTCATTATCGATGAGGCCCACTATAATTCTTTTACCAAATTATTCAAGTTTTTTGATAAGGCCTTTATCCTAGGTGTTACAGCTACGCCTTTGAGTTCCAATATTGAACTCCCCATGACGGACAATTACAACGAGCTAATCGTTGGTGAAAGCATTGAATCCTTGATTGACAACCGCTTTTTAGCGAAAGCCAATATGTTTTCATACAATGTTGGACTTACATCGTTGGTGGTGGGTGCTAATGGCGATTATACGGTAAAATCTTCGGAAGATTTGTACACCAACAGCGAGATGCTAACCAAATTAATGACCGCTTACACCGAAAAATGTTATCATAAAAAAACCCTCATTTTTAACAACGGAATAAACACCTCTTTGTTTGTTTACGATTTATTTAAAAGAGCCGGACTACCCATTGCACATTTAGACAATACCACAACCAAAAAGGAACGGGCCAACATCTTGAAATGGTTTAAAGAAACGCCCAACGCCATCCTAACGTCGGTGAGCATCCTCACCACAGGGTTTGATGAGCCCAGCGTGGAGGCCATTATTCTCAACAGGGCAACCAAATCCCTAACATTGTATTACCAAATGATCGGGCGAGGATCTCGAATTTTTAAAGATAAAGACACTTTTGATGTTGTCGATTTGGGCAATAATTTTCATCGCTTTGGCCCGTGGGGAAGCACCAATTTGGATTGGCAACGTATCTTTAAATACCCCAGCCATTATTTAGATGGAATTTTGACCGATGAGGAGTTGGAAAGTAATTTTAGATATGAAATGCCGGACAGCATCAGACAATCATTTTCCAAATCAGAAACTGTTTATTTTGATATCAACAAAACGTATATCGAATCCATTCGGAGGGGCGAATCTTCCAAGGTAGTCCTCAAACGCTCCATTGCGCAACATGCCAAAATTTGCGTTGAAAACAGCGAAGACATTTACGATGCCTTGGCGCTTATTAAATTGCTGGGCGACGATATCGATTTTAGAATTAACCGCTATTCCAAATGCATCAGCAAAAGTACCCACAATTTTTTGGAATGGCTCAAAGAAGATTACAAGAAAAAACTGCGGTCGTATCTCAGAGAAAATTTCGATAATTTAAAGACCAACCTTCAAGAACAAAATTAAGTGAGGCTGTTGTTTTTAATCGTATTTATTATGAATATCATTCAACCCAATGCCGTTGTATATCAATTCCATAAGAGCTGCAATCTCCAGCAGTGGGAGATGGTAAACGACGCTGTGATGGGTGGAATGTCAGGGGGTAAGTTATCTCTCAATACCAGCGGAAATGGTGTTTTTAGTGGTCATGTATCCATTAAAAATAACGGCGGATTTTCTTCAATACAATGCCGTTTAAACCCCATTGTTGTGCAAGATTTTAATGCTTTTGCATTACGAATAAAAGGCGATGGAAGCGTTTTTCAGCTTAGAATAAAACACGCTCAAACCGACCGCCACTCATACATCTACAATTTTAAAACATCTGGAGAATGGGAAACTGTAACGATCCCGCTGACCAAAATGACTGCGAGTTTTAGAGGATATCAATTGAATATCTCCAATTTTAACAAAACTTCATTTGAGCAAATTGGTATCTTGAAGGCCTCCAAATCCGAAGCCGATTTTAAACTGTCAATAGATAGTATCGCGTTAGTAAAGTGCAAATAAACGGGCCAGATTACACTAAAAATTATTTAAAAAAAATCCGTTGGACATCATAAATTAAATTAATTAACTTTCTCATTTTCAGTTATTTATATAGATTTTTTGATTTTTGAGTCTGTCTGTAAAAATCAAAGTAGCAACAAAATCACTTTTTATCTTTTTAGTTTTGATTTCCATCAAATGTTTTTGAAGAAATTTCGACATGAAAGCACTCAATAAGTACAGCAAAACGATAACGCAAGACCCCACTCAACCCGCTGCTCAAGCCATGCTGCATGCCATTGGATTGACTCGAGATGATTTTAACAAAGCTATCGTTGGAATAGCCAGTACGGGTTATGAGGGAAACCCCTGCAACATGCACTTAAATGATTTGGCAAAACTTGTAAAAAAAGGGACACTTTCCAAAGATTTAGTAGGGCTTATATTTAATACGATTGGAGTTAGTGATGGCATATCGATGGGGACCCCAGGGATGCGTTTTTCATTGCCCTCAAGAGACGTCATAGCCGATTCTATGGAAACCGTGGTACAAGCCATGAGCTACGACGGTTTGGTAACGGTTGTTGGCTGTGACAAAAATATGCCCGGTGCTTTAATGGCCATGATTAGAATCAACAAACCAAGTATATTGGTTTATGGTGGTACAATCGACTCTGGATGTCATAATGGCCAAAAGCTTGATATCGTCTCTGCATTTGAAGCTTGGGGAAGTAAAGTCGCCGGTACCATGTCAGAAACTGAATTTCAAAATATTGTACAAAAGGCATGTCCAGGCGCTGGGGCATGTGGCGGGATGTATACCGCCAACACCATGGCCTCCGCCATTGAAGCGCTTGGAATGGCCTTACCTTACAATTCTTCAAACCCTGCCACAGGCCCTGAAAAATTGCATGAAGCCGAGAGAGCAGGAGAGGCCATGCGCATTCTTTTAGAACAGGATATTAAACCTTCTGACATTATCAATAAAAAATCCTTGGAAAATGCCATACGATTGATTACCATACTGGGCGGATCTACCAATGCTGTGTTGCATTTTTTGGCCATCGCTCGAGCAGCAAATATCCCTTTCACTCTTGAAGATTTTCAGCGTATTAGCGACTCAACCCCTTTTCTGGCAGATCTTAAACCCAGTGGAAAATATCTTATGGAAGATGTTCATCGAGTGGGTGGAATCCCTGCAGTTTTAAAATATTTGTTGGACAACGGACTTTTGCATGGCGATTGCCTGACCGTAACTGGAAAAACATTGGCCGAAAATTTAGCTGAAATAGATGGATTGTCAAAAGATCAAGATGTTATTAAACCCATTGAAAATCCCATAAAAACAACAGGACATCTCAGAATGCTCTACGGAAACTTGGCCTCTGAAGGTAGCGTTGCAAAAATTACAGGGAAAGAGGGGCTAAAATTTACAGGAAAAGCTAAAGTATTCGACAGTGAATTTGAAGCCAACGATGGTATTCGGGACGGGCAAGTCAAAAAAGGGGACGTTGTGGTGATTCGCTACGAAGGTCCAAAAGGAGGTCCTGGCATGCCAGAAATGCTCAAACCAACGGCAGCCATCATGGGTGCTGGATTGGGAAATGATGTTGCCCTGATAACCGATGGACGTTTCTCGGGGGGGACTCACGGATTCGTGGTGGGCCACATTACACCCGAAGCTCAAGTTGGAGGTACCATTGCTTTGGTTCAGAACGGCGATATCATTACTATTGATGCAGAATCCAATACCATTAATTTGGAGGTTTCGGATGATGAACTTCAACTGAGAAAACAACACTGGAATGCCCCAAAATTAAAAGTCTCACGTGGCGTATTATACAAATATGCCAAGTCTGTTTCGTCCGCCTCAAAAGGGTGTGTTACAGACGAATTTTAAACTAATTTTATCATGAACACAAACACCAAAAAACAAACAAAATATCTGGAACAAGCCACAGAACGCATCACAGGATCAGAAGCGGTTGTTAGAAGTTTAATCGCTGAAGGTGTAGATATCATTTATGGCTATCCCGGTGGGGCTATCATGCCTGTTTATGACGAATTCTATAAATATCAGGACGAAATTCATCATGTTTTAACTCGACACGAGCAAGGGGCCACCCACGCCGCACAGGGCTATGCCCGAATTTCTGGAAAAGTGGGCGTTGCGATAGCGACCTCAGGGCCTGGTGCTACTAACCTGATTACTGGAATCGCCGATGCTCAAATTGATTCCACGCCCATGGTGTGCATCACTGGCCAAGTCCCGTCACACTTGCTGGGAAGTGATGCCTTTCAGGAAACGGACATTGTCGGTATTTCGACCCCAGTAACCAAATGGAATCATCAAATCACCACGGCAGAAGAAATTCCTGAAGTTATAGCCAAAGCGTTTTACATCGCTCGGAGTGGACGTCCAGGGCCAGTACTGATTGACATTACCAAAGATGCTCAATTTGATTCCCTTGATTTTACCTATCAAAAGTGCAATGGTGTAAGAAGCTACACGCCTGTGCCAGAGATCAACAAGGAAGCCCTAATGGCATCGGCTGATCTTATTAATTCTGCTAAAAAACCCCTGATTGTATGGGGTCAAGGTGTTATTTTAGGTCAAGCCGAAGAAGAATTCAAAGCGGTGGTTGAAAAAACTGGAATCCCAGCAGCTTGGACCATTATGGGGGTTTCTGCTTTAGACACGTCGCACCCCCTAAACGTGGGTATGGTTGGTATGCATGGAAATTATGCACCAAATATTTTAACCAATGAATGTGATGTTTTGATTGCAATCGGCATGCGGTTTGACGATCGGGTTACAGGGAAGTTAAGCGAATACGCCAAACAAGCTAAGGTCATTCATTTTGAAATAGATCCGGCAGAAATTGATAAAAATGTGAAAACGGATGTGGCCGTCCTTGGCGATGCCAAGGCGAGTTTAGCGCAGCTGCTTCCATTACTCCAAAAAAATTCACATTCCATATGGCTTGAAAAATTCAATGAATTATCTAAAATTGAATTTGAAAAAGTCATCAAAAACGATTTGTATCCTACAAAAGAGGGGTTAACAATGGGGGAGGTTATCAAAGAAATTAATGTACAAAGTAATGGTAAGGCCGCCATTGTATCCGATGTGGGCCAACATCAAATGATTGCTTGCCGGTATGCCGAATTTACACAGTCTAGAGGAAACATAACCTCTGGAGGGTTGGGCACTATGGGGTTTGCACTACCGGCCGCCATTGGTGCCAAAATGGCAACCCCTGATCGCGAGGTGGTTGCAGTCATTGGCGATGGTGGTTATCAGATGACAATCCAAGAATTGGGGACCATTTTTCAAACCAAAACAGCGGTAAAAATTGTGGTTTTAAATAATGATTTTTTAGGCATGGTCCGTCAATGGCAACAACTCTTTTTTGACAAACGGTACGCATCTACGGTGATGACAAATCCTGATTTTGTAACGATTGCCAAAGGGTATCATCTAAAGGCCAAACGAGTGACCAAACGCGAAGATTTAGCCGAAGCCGTAGAAACCATGATGGCCTCCAAGACACCCTATTTTTTGGAAGTTTGTGTAGAAAAAGAAGACAACGTATTTCCAATGATTCCGTCTGGAGCATCGGTATCAGAAATTCGATTAGAATAGAAAAATTATGGAACAAACAATGAATCAATATACCATTTCGGTTTATACAGAAAACAACATCGGGTTGTTGAATCGTATTTCGGCAATATTCCAACGCCGACACATCAACATTGAAAGCATGAACATCTCAGATTCTGAAATTGAGGGGGTTTCTAGGTTTACGATATTGGTGAACATGACAGAAGTTAACGTGAAAAAAATCATAGGTCAAATTGAAAAACAAATCGAAGTTATCAAAGCATTTTATCATATGGATGATGATACCATTTACTTGGAATCCTGCATGTTTAAAATTAAATCCGATTTGTTATTCGAGGAACGTCAAATTCAAAACATCATAAAAGACAGCGATGCTAGAATCGTAACTGTTAATCGCGATTTTTTTGTGCTTGAGAAATCGGGGCGACGCCGAGAAATCGAAATGCTTTACAGAGAATTGAGCGCTTTTGGCATCATGCAATTTGTCCGTTCTGGACGTATTGCAGTTACCAAAGACGAGATGAGAATTTCTACAATATTAGATGCATTTAACAATTAAATAATAAAAAATAATCAACCATGTCAAATTACTTTAACACGCTTTCATTGAGTCAAAAACTGAATCAACTATCGAAATGCCGATTCATGGAAACCTCCGAGTTCAAGGATGGGGTAAAGGCCCTTAAACATAAAAAAATTGTCATCGTAGGATGTGGCGCACAAGGTCTAAATCAAGGATTAAACATGCGCGATTCTGGTTTGGATATTTCCTATGCGCTGCGAGAGCAAGCCATTTCAGATCAACGACAATCGTTTAAAAATGCCAGCTCCAACGGATTTACCGTAGGCACCTACAACGACTTGATCCCCACGGCTGATGTTGTACTAAACCTCACGCCAGACAAGCAACATTCCAATGTGGTGGATACGGTCATGCCTCTGATGAAACAGGGGGCAACCTTGTCGTATTCTCATGGATTTAATATCGTTGAGGAAGGCAAGCAAATTCGTGAAGATTTGACCGTAATCATGGTCGCACCAAAATGTCCAGGTAGTGAAGTTCGAGAGGAATATTTAAGAGGATTTGGAGTCCCAACACTTATAGCCGTACACCCAGAGAACGATCCAGAAGGAAAGGGGTGGGCCCAAGCTAAAGCGTATGCTGTGGCCACTGGTGGTCACAAGGCCGGAGTTTTAGAGTCGTCGTTTGTTGCCGAAGTTAAAAGCGATTTGATGGGAGAACAAACGATTTTGTGTGGGGTACTTCAGACGGCTTCCATTTTATTGTTTGATAAAATGGTAGAGGAGGGGATAGAACCCGCTTATGCCTCTAAGCTAATTCAATACGGTTGGGAAACCATCACAGAGGCCTTAAAACATGGCGGAATTACCAACATGATGGATCGACTGTCAAATCCAGCCAAAATCAAAGCTTTTGAGCTGTCGGAAGAATTAAAAACCATAATGGCACCCTTGTTTGAAAAACACATGAACGATATTATGTCTGGCCATTTTTCCAAAACTATGATGGAAGATTGGGCTAATAATGACGTTAATCTTTTAACTTGGCGCGCTGCAACTGGTGAAACCGCTTTTGAAAAAACTGCCGCAACATCAAACAGTATTTCAGAGCAAGCGTATTTTGACCATGGCGTTCTGATGGTTGCTTTCGTTCGAGCAGGCGTAGAGCTTGCCTTTGACACTATGGTTTCCTCAGGAATAAAAGAGGAATCGGCATATTATGAATCCCTCCACGAATTGCCGCTCATAGCCAACACTGTAGCCCGAAAAAAACTCTTCGAAATGAATCGAATTATTTCTGATACGGCAGAATACGGCTGTTATTTATTTGATCATGCTTGCAAGCCGCTTTTGGTCGATTTCATGAAATCTATAAAAGTTGACGTCATAGGGACGGCATATCCGACTGAAACAACTGCTGTAGATAATGCTGCTTTAATACATGTAAATCAGTCAATTAGAAATCATAAAATTGAGTCTATCGGTGCCGTTTTAAGACAAGCTATGACGGATATGAAAGTGATTAAAAATGAGGGGTAAATCAGAATGAAAGATCGTTCTTTACCATATTTTCCCACTGTTGAAGCCATTCAATTTGCTGCCGAAAAGTTGCAAGGAATCGCCTCTAAATCTCCTTTAGAACAACACAATCGTTTTTCTGAAGAATACAACTGTACGATGTTGTTTAAGCGAGAAGATTTACAACAAGTGCGTTCCTATAAAATTCGAGGTGCTTACAATAAGATTTCCTCGCTCGGCTCAGAAGATACAAAACACGGGATTGTTTGCGCCAGCGCTGGCAACCATGCGCAAGGGGTAGCTTTGTCATGTCAATTGCTCAAAATTAAAGGCAAAATTTTTATGCCGGCTCCAACACCCAATCAAAAAATTGAACAGGTTAAGATGTTCGGGCAAGGATTTGTAGAAGTCGTTTTGGTTGGTGATACTTTTGACGATTCGTATCACAAAGCTTTGGAGGAATGTGAACAGTACAACAAACCCTTGGTTCATCCGTTTAATGACCCCAAAGTCATTGAAGGGCAGGGTACCGTTGGACTTGAAATCATAGAACAAGCGAAATCACCAATTGACTATATTTTTATCCCTGTAGGCGGGGGCGGATTGGCTTCTGGATTGTCATCTATTGTTAAGGCCTTATCCCCAAACACAAAGATAATTGGAGTCGAACCTGCTGGAGCACCTTCGATGTCAACATCAATTGAGCACGGAAATGTGGTGCAATTGGACCATATTGAAAAATTTGTTGATGGCGCATCCGTTCAGCGGGTTGGAGATTTGACTTTTGAAATTTGCCAAAAACATTTGGATGTGATGACTACGGTTCACGAAGGAAAAATTTGCCAAACCATTCTCGATATGTATAATAAAGACGCCATTGTAGCTGAACCAGCGGGTGTGATGAGTATTGCCGCGCTGGATGACTTTCGGGAGGAGATTAGAGGAAAAACAGTAGTTTGCCTTGTAAGCGGCAGCAATAACGATATTACACGTACGGCAGAAATTAAAGAACGAGCTCTGTTGTATGCCAATTTAAAACATTACTTTATCATAAAATTTCCACAGCGCCCAGGCGCTTTACGAGAATTTGTAGTTGATATGCTCGGTCCTCAAGATGATATCACACATTTTGAATATACCAAAAAAGTGAATCGAGAAAACGATGTTGCGGTTGTCGGAATCCAACTGAAAAGTCAAACTGACTTGCAGCCGCTGATTACAAAATTAAAAGCTCATAACTTTTTTGGGGATTATCTTAACGACAAACCAGAATTGTTTCAGTTTTTAGTGTGATGTTACTATATTCGAAACCCACTGATTATCAACAACTTAAACATTTCTATGTTGTATTATAATTTATATTATGTAAAATTGGTACTTTAAATTTAACCCTATATTTGCACAAATCCTATTTAATGACGACAATTCAAATATTTAGAATTATAGCATTTTTAGAGGGACTGTCTTACGTCCTTTTGTTGGTGGTAGCAGTGCCCATAAAATACTTAAATGATGATCCAACCCTCGTCAAAGCGCTTGGAATGCCTCACGGGCTGTTATTCATGGGATACATTGCTCTTTCTGTGATCTTAAGATCTGAAAATCAATGGTTTAAAACTAATTTTTTTAAAATTTTAATCGCTGCTGTCATTCCTTTTGGTACTTTTGTAATCGAAAAGAAATTAAGAAAAATACTTTAAAATTAGAAGTGCAACACAATTAATCGATGGAATTTTTTCTCAACAATCTCAAACATTTTCTTGAAAAAGCAGGGCTAAACCCCTCCTTATCCGATTGGATTAGTATCGTGGTTTTAGTTTTTGTTGCCTTTGTCGTCATTTTTTTGATGGACTTTCTAATACGAAACGTTATTCGATCCGTATTTTCAAAAATCGCTCAGCGTTCCAAAACCAATTTTGACGATATTATGATTACCCACAAAGTTCCTCGTAATATCGCACACATCGTTCCATTGGTCATGGCCTACACTATTTTTCCCAACATTTTTTTTGAGCATCCCGATTGGGAAATTGCCCTGAAAAAAATCATTCTACTTCTTGGAATTATCTTTTCTGTTCGAGGTCTGAGAAGCGTATTCAACTCCGTAAAAGCTTACTTTAAATCTCTCGATCGGCTTAAAGATAAACCCATAGACAGCTACGTTCAGGTCGTTATGATTTTCATTTGGCTTACAGCAATTTTCGCCACATTTGCTGTCGTTACTGGCGTATCCTTTTGGGAATTTATGGCTGGACTTGGAACCGTATCGGCCGTTATTATTTTGATTTTTAAAGACACCATTTTGGGATTTGTGGCAAGCATTCAAGTCACTGTTAACGACATGGTTCGTATTGGCGACTGGATTACGTTTCAAAAATTTGGAGCCGACGGCGATGTCATTGAAATCAATTTGGCCACCGTAAAAGTTCGAAATTTTGACCACACCATAACTACCATTCCAACCTATGCTTTAATTTCGGATTCCTTTAAAAATTGGCGCGGTATGACAGAATCCAGCGGCCGTCGAATCAAAAGGGCGCTAAATTTTCGTATGTCTAGCATCCGACATCTCACCAAAGAGGATTTAAAAACTCTTTCTAAAATTGATTTAATTGGCGATTATATTGCTCAAAAATCGGACGATATTGCCACACACAACAAAGAACAGGAAGTGGACACTTCCCTTCTGATTAATGGTAGAAATTTGACCAACATTGGGGTATTTAGAAAATACATCGAGTCTTATGTTGAAAAACACTCAGCCATTAATAAAGATCTAATGATAATGGCCCGTCAATTGCAACCGAGTGACAATGGATTACCCATAGAAATCTATGCTTTTACAAGCGACAAACGTTGGCAAAATTACGAATACATCATAGCTGATATTTTCGACCACATCATTGCTGCCTCCAACACCTTTGATTTGGAAATTTTTGAACGTAAATTTTAGGATCTAAAACTCTATTTTATGTAAAATTAATCCAGATGCTGGAGCGATATAATCTATTGATAAAGAGGAGTTTGGCTTTAAGCTATCTTGAATAAATTTCAAATCTACGTCGCCTCTTCCCAATTTGATAAGAGCACCCATCATCAAACGAATTTGATGGCGGCCAAACCCTTTTCCAACCACTCGCAACAAATAACTTTGTTTGGGAAAAAAATTAGCCAAATACAACGAATTTTCCACCAGCTCGCAAGTTTGCAATTCGCGCTGATACAACCCCTTCTCTGTGGCCTTATAGCAATACGACTTAAAATTGTGCAATCCCTGAAAAAGATGTGCCCCTTGTGCCATCAACGGAATGTCCAAAGAATCTAAAATTGTAGCCATAATTGGAGCACAAAACGGATGACACTTCTCCCCTTCCGCAAACAGATAATGGTATTCTTTAAACTTGGAATCCTGGATGATATTAAAATCGGAAGTTACTTCATCGATGGACAACGCTCGAATGTCTTGTGGTAAATTGGTGTTGAATTCCTTTAAAAATAAAGGAAGATCCTCAATTGGATTGTCTTTGAGGAACAACTCAAAAGCCGCCTCTTGAGCCGATACTTTGGCATCGGTTCTACTAGCTGCCAAGGTCTTAAACGACTGATTCTGAAGCACATAACGAAGTGTTTTGTCAATCATCAAATGTAACGTTTTGATTTCTGGTTGCTTTTGCCAACCGTGGAAACGGTAGCCCAAAAATTGGAATTTTACCAAATAATAAAAACGCTTTTGAAACATGGGCTTAAGGTCGGGCTTTCTATCAAAAAATAAAAATTAATGCCTCGATTTTAAGACCTTTACAACATCCAAAAGACGATATTCTTTGGCTTGAAGTAAAATTAAAAAGTGAAATAAAAGATCCGCACTTTCTTCTAAAAACAAACTATCGTTAGAATCTTTGGCTTCAATGACAGTTTCTATGGCCTCCTCGCCCACTTTTTGAGCAATTTTGTTTATTCCCTTTTCAAATAAATTAGACACATAAGACGCCTCATAGGGTTTATTTTTTCGATTTTCGATGGTGAGTTCTAATTTCGATAAAAATCCAAAATCCATGCTGTTATGTTCGCCCCAGCAATTGTCCGTTCCTTTATGGCAGGTGGGACCTTCTGGAGTCGCTTTAATCAGGAGAGTATCTTGATCACAATCTACTTTTAAAGATTTGAGATTCAAATAGTTACCACTCTCCTCCCCTTTGGTCCACAAACGATTTTTACTTCTACTAAAAAATGTAACGCGTTTGCTGTTTTGGGTAATAGTTAGCGCCTCGTCGTTCATGTACCCAAGCATCAATACGGTTTTCGTTTCTGCATCCTGAACGATGGCCGGTACAAGGCCATTGACATCGTAATTTATTTTTATCATAATCTGATATTAATCTGTTTTTTTTGTAATTCTACTTTAAGATCTCGAACTGAAATTTGTCCAAAATGAAACAGGCTCGCCGCCAATGCCGCATCGGCCTTCCCTTCTTTAAATACGGTTTCAAAATGCTGAATTGCACCTGCACCGCCAGAGGCGATAATTGGAATGTTAACCGCTTCGGATAATTGCGCCAAGGCGTCGTTGGCAAAACCTGTTTTTACGCCATCGTGGTTCATGGAGGTGAATAAAATCTCTCCAGCCCCCATGGTTTCTACTTTTTTGGCCCAATCAAATAAATTCAAATCCGTAGGAACGGTTCCTCCTGCCAAAAAGACATTCCAGTTTTGATCCGTCTTTTTGGCGTCGATAGCGACAACAATGCACTGATTTCCATAATGTTGTGATAATTCTCTAACAAGCTCTGGCCGCTTAACTGCAGCGGAATTTACAGCGATTTTATCGGCGCCTGATCTGAGTAAAAGCGATGCGTCTTCAATGCTTGTAACGCCACCTCCCACAGTAAACGGAATATCGATTTCTCGGGCGACTTTTTTGACCATTTCTCGGGTGGTTTTCCGTGATTCTAACGTTGCAGAAATATCTAAAAAAACCAACTCATCAGCCCCTTGAAGGGCGTATTGTTTGGCCAAAGCAACGGGGTCTCCAGCATCGCGAAGATTGATGAAATTCACACCTTTAACGGTTCTTCCGTTTTTTATGTCTAAACAAGGAATAATTCGTTTTGTTAACATGTATTATTCGGGATTTGTGTTAAATTCTTGTAGGCGTTTTAGACTTATTTTTCCTTCGTAAATCGCCTTACCGATAATTACCCCCTCACAGCCCAAAGATTCAAGTTGTTCAAGGTCCTTAAAACACGAAACGCCTCCGGAGGCAATAAGGTTAATCTCTGAATTTTGCTTTAAAATGGAAGAATACAACTCAAATGCTGGTCCTTGCAGCATACCATCTTTTGAAATATCCGTACAAATCACATTTTTTATCCCCTTTTTAACGTATTGATCTATGAATGAGAGCACCTCTAACGAACTTTCCTCTTGCCATCCTTGAATAGCAATTGTGCCGCGGTTGCAATCCGCTCCCAAAATAATGTTTTCAGAACCGTAAGTTTTAAGCCACGATTCAAATTTATTAGGGTTTTTTACAGCAATACTTCCACCTGTAATTTGATGCGCACCAGACTCGAAGGCAATCCTCAAATCACGATCGGATTTTAGCCCTCCGCCGAAATCGATTTTAAGACTGGTATGGGTGGCAATGTCTTCCAAAATGTTATAATTCACAATATGTTGGGCTTTGGCGCCATCAAGGTCAACCAAATGCAGGTATTCTATACCAGAATCCTGAAATGTTTTGGCCACATCCAACGGGTTTTTACTGTATATGGTTTTGGTCGAATAGTCGCCTTTTGAAAGTCTAACACACTGACCATCAATGATGTCTATGGCTGGAATAATTCTCATGATGCTATAAGTTTAAAAAGTTATCTAAGATTTGTGCACCGTCTCGACTGCTTTTTTCTGGATGAAATTGAACCCCATAAAAATTCTCCTTTTGAAGTGCTGATGAAAACGTAATATCATATTCAGACGTGGCAATCGTTTCATCGCATATTGAAGCATAGTAGCTGTGTACCGAGTACATGTAGGTAGGCGATTTTAATCCTAAAAACAGCTTCGATTTTAAGTTTTCAATACAATTCCAACCCATGTGAGGAACTTTAACATTATCATCAAACCGCCGAACATTTACATCAAAAACACCCATTCCCAAAGTGTCGCCTTCCTCAGTAGCTTTACAAAGCAGTTGCATGCCCAGGCAAATGCCCAAAACATCTTGTTTGAGTTGAGGAATTAATCGGTCTAATCCTTTGGATTTCAGTTGTTTCATGGCTTGATGGGCCTGACCCACGCCTGGAAAAATTATTTTATCCGAAGCTAAAATTTCCTCTTTTTGACTGGACAACTTGGCTTCTACCCCCAGCCGACCCAGAGCAAATTGCACACTTTGAATGTTGCCAGCTCCGTAGTCTAAAATCGTTACTTTCATTACAATAGTCCTTTTGTAGATGGAAGAATCATGTTATTTAGGTTTCGCTGGATTGCCATTTTTATGGATTTGGCAAACGCCTTAAAAATAGCTTCAATTTTATGGTGTTCGTTAGTGCCCTCAGCTGTAATATTGAGGTTGCATTTGGCGCCGTCTGAAAAGGATTTAAAAAAATGCATAAACATTTCCGTTGGCATTTCACCTATGTATTCACGCTTAAAATCAGCATCCCAAACCAACCAATTTCGACCTCCAAAATCGATGGCAACTTGAGCCAAACAATCGTCCATTGGCAAACAAAAACCATAGCGTTCGATGCCCAATTTATCGCCTAGGGTCTGATGAAAAAGTTCGCCAAGTGCTATGGCTGTGTCTTCAATGGTGTGGTGTTCGTCAACCTGAAGATCGCCTTTTACATGAATCTCTAAATCCATTTGGCCGTGCCGAGCCAATTGGTCCAACATGTGGTCGAAAAATGCAATACCAGTATCAATATTGCTTTTACCAGAACCGTCAAGATTTAGCGCTATTCGGATATCGGTTTCGTGAGTGGTTCTCGAAATTTCGCCATAACGAGATTTCAATTTTAAAAACTCATAAACCAACCGCCATTGGTTGGTTTCCAATGCAATATGGGGTTGTAAATCGTCGGATGACACGCTCAATTCTGCTGTTCCAAGAGCACTGCTATTAGCGATTAAAATTCCTTTGGAACCTAAATTTTTAGCCAATTCCATATCGGTCAATCGATCGCCAATAACATAGGACCCTTGCAAGTCGTATTGGCTGTTAAAATAAGGTGTTAATAGACCCACTCGTGGTTTTCGGGTTGGAGCGTTATCTTTCGCAAAAGTGCGATCTATATGTTGATTTTGAAATATAATCCCTTCATTTTCAAAACATTGCATCATAAATTGATGAACCGGCCAAAAGGTGTTTTCTGGAAAAGAATCGGTACCCAAACCGTCTTGATTGGTTACCATAACCAATTCAAAATCTAATTCGTCCACAATTTTCTTTAAATAATAAAACACTTCTGGATAAAATTCAAGCTTTTCAAAAGCGTCAATTTGTTGATCTTCCGGCTCTTTGATGAGGGTTCCATCCCTGTCTATAAAAAGTACTTTTTTCATTTTATAACTGTTGTAATGCTTCCATTAATTTTAAATTCTCTTCTGGAGTTCCTACGGTAATTCTAAGGCAATTGTCACAAAGGGGTTGCCCGTGTCTGTTTCTTACAATTATGCCTTTTCCTATCAATTCGGAATACCGTTTGTTGGCGTCATCGACACGGCATAAAATAAAATTTGAATGTGATGGAAAAATGGTTTTCACGACAGATATCTGTTGTAGTTTTTCAATCAACTTCTCGCGTTCGGTTACTATCGTATCGATTTGATGGGTTATGTTTTTCCGATTAGAAATTGCTTCCAACGCTGCATTTTGGGTCAAAACATTGACATTATACGGTGGTTTGATGGAATTCAAAACGGCAATAATTTCTTCAGACGCGTAACAAATCCCCAATCGAATTCCCGCCAGCCCATACGCTTTGGATAACGTTTGAATTACGATCAAATTAGGAAATTCGTAAAGCCGTGACAACCAACTCTTGGAACTCGAAAAATCGATATAGGCCTCGTCAATTACCACCACCCCATTGAATGTTTTTAAAACACGCTGAATTGATTTTGGATGAATCAAATTTCCCGAAGGATTGTTGGGAGAGCAAATAAATATCACTTTTGTATTGTCCTGAACAGCACTCAAAACACGTTCTTCATCCATTTGAAAATCTGAAGTCAATGGCACCGATTGAATTTTAACGGCGTTGAGCTGTGCCAAAACGCTATACATCCCATAAGTCGGAGTTAATGTCAGTACGGCATCCTGATTGGGCTCACAAAATGTTCTAATAATCAAGTCCAGAACTTCATCACTTCCATTTCCCAATAATATGTGATTTTTTGAAATCTTTTTTAGCAGAGCAAGTTTTTCTTTTAGCAGCACTTGTTGAGGATCCGGATAACGGTTTAAATTGTTTTGAAACGGGTTTTCATTGGCATCTAAGAACACCAGACCGTCATCGTTTCGGCCGTGAAATTCATCACGGGCCGAAGAATACGGTTTTATGCTCCTAATGGCGGGTCTAATTAACGCTTTAAGATTCATTTCGTAAGGATTTTAAGCGGATTGATACAGCATTTTTGTGAGCCATAAGCCCCTCAGATTCAGCCATTATCTCGATTGTTTGCCCCAAATCCAATAGACCTTCTTTTGTAATTTCCTGAAACGTAATACTCTTTAAAAAGCTATCAAGATTTACCCCAGAGTAAGCTTTAGCATAGCCGTTTGTTGGCAAGGTGTGGTTGGTTCCAGAAGCATAATCCCCAGCACTTTCTGGAGTAAAATCGCCAATGAATACCGAACCCGCATTTTGGACTTGATTCACATAAAAGTCATTGTTTGAAGTAGAAATTATGTAGTGCTCAGGACCATACTCGTTGATGAGTTCAACGGCGATTTCAGGCGTTTCAAGATAAATTAGTTTCATATTATTGAGTGCTTGTTCAACAATTGATTTTCGGCTCAATACTCGTTTCTGTTGTTGAATTTCTTGCGATACAGCATCCAATAACGGGCGATGTGTGGTTACCAAGATCACTTGACTGTCTGTACCATGCTCGGCTTGACTCAACAAATCTGAAGCCACAAAAGCAGGGTTGGCAGAGGCATCGGCCATAATCAGAAGTTCACTTGGCCCCGCAGGCATATCTATAGCTACACCAAATGTAGTAGCATATTGCTTAGCTGCTGTAACATATTGATTTCCAGGGCCAAATACTTTACTCACTTTCGGAATGGTGGCCGTTCCAAAGGTCATTCCAGCAACGGCTTGAATTCCCCCAATTTTATAAATTTGTTCAACCCCACAAAGGGCCGCCGCCGCCAGTATTTCATTCGCAATTTTGCCCGAAGAATTGGGAGGCGAACACAAAACAATATTTTTACAACCTGCGATTTTGGCAGGAATGGCCAACATCAAAACAGTAGAAAACAAAGGGGCTGTCCCGCCAGGAATATACAATCCAACGGATTGAATGGGGCGCTTTTGCTGCCAGCAACGTACACCAGGCTGGGTTTGAACAACAATTGGTTGGGTTCGTTGCGCCTTATGAAAGGCTTCAATGTTTGATTTTGCTTTCAGTATGGCTTGTTTAAGCGATTCGGGGAGTTGTGCCTCGGCCGCTTGAATTTCTTCTTTAGAAACGTTGAGTTCGCTCAACGCAACGCCATCAAAAGTTTTGGTATAATTTAAAATAGCTTGGTCTCCTTGTTTCTGAACAGTTTTGAAAACAGTCTCAACGGTTGCATTTAAGGATTCATAATCTTGCTGAGGCCGCTTTAATAGATCAGCCCATTGTTCTCGTTCGGGATTGATTAATTGTGTCATTAGAGTACCATTTTTTCGATTGGACAAATTAGAATTCCTTCTGCGCCATTGGATTTTAAATCATCAATAATGTCCCAAAATTGATGTTGGTCAATGACGCTATGAACAGAGCTCCAGCCCGATTTTGCCAACGGCAAAACCGTGGGACTTTTCATTCCTGGAAGGATAGAAATAATGCTTTCCAAACGCTCGTTCGGAGCGTTTAAAAGCACATATTTTGAAGATCGGCCTTTGAGTACCGATTGCATCCTAAATTTAATTTTTTCGAGCAACACTCTTTCGTGGGGATTGATGGTAGGCGATACAGCCAACACGGCTTCGGAGGTTAGTAAAACCTCTTTCTCTACCAGATTATTTTTAAACAAGGTTCCACCTGTTGAAACAATATCAACGATGGCATCGGCTAAGCCAATATTGGGTGCTATTTCAACAGAACCGTTAATAATATGCAAGTCTGCTTTAATTCCTTTATTGTTTAAATAAGCGTTTACGGTATTTGGATACGATGTCGCAATTTTTAGTCCATTCAAATCATTGATATTTTTGTAGACCATCGATTTTGGAACAGCTAAAGCGACCCGACAGCGCGAAAATCCCAAATCCAACTCGGAGGCTATACCATCACCTTTTTCAACCAAAATATTACCTCCAATAATGGCCGCATCGACCACACCATCTTTTAGATATTGTGGGATATCGCCGTTTCGCAAGTAAAAAACTTCTATCGGAAAATTGGTTGACCGGGCTCTTAACTGCTCTTTTCCATTGTCAATAGAGATTCCGATATCCTTTAAAAGTTTTAACGAATCCTCCTTCAATCGACCGGATTTTTGAACTGCAATTTTTAATGTTGTCATAATTGTTGTTGTTTAACAAAAAAAACCCGTTTGAAAAATTCAAACGGGTTTGTGTGATGATAATATTATAACTTCAATCCATACACCAATAACTCGCTTGACAGCCAGTGGATAAATGGTGATGGATTAAATGTGTGTTTTTCATTATTGATTAATGTTGATACAAATATTCAGAAAAAATAATTTAAAAACCTATTCTTTTTTAAAAAAATTATTGATTCCCTAAAATGATCGGCATTCCAGAGTCGCCAGAGCCAATTACAATCACCTTACTGTTGTTGGATTCTGCAAGTTGTACGGTGGCTTCGATGCCTTTGTCTTGCAAAATTTTATCGTTCAAGGACGCACTTAAAATTCGGTTGGCATCGGCTTTTCCTTTGGCTTCGATACGTTGGCGTTCTGCTTCTTTGTCGGCGGTAACGAGCCTAAATTCGTACTCCAATGATTGTTGTTCTTGCTTCAGCTTACTTTCAATGGCATTTTTGATGGTTTCTGGAAGTTTTACATCTTCTACTAAAACACGCTTAACGCGCAAAAACTGGCCTTCTAATAGGGTCACAACTTCGTCTAAAATTTCTTGCTCAATAACGTCTCGTTTGCTCGAGTACAATTGTTCTGGCGTATAGCGCCCAACCACACTTCGAGCAGCGGCATTGACGGCAGGATTAAGAAGTTCCATCACGTAATCTTGTCCTTTGGTTTTGATGAGTTTTCCAAGATTTTCATACTCGGGTTCATACCAAATGGTGCCGTTAACTCGAACTTCAAGTCCATTAACTGAAAGGACATTCATTTCATCTGAAATGGACTGTTGCCGAACTTTAAAAATAAGCATAGAATTCCATGGCGCGACAATATGGAACCCTTCGCCATAGGTTTTTTCAGTATTGATTCCATCTCCGAAACGCTCAAACAATACACCGCCCTCGCCAGGACCAATGGTCACTGCCGCTTTGGAAATTAATATGACTCCCAGGGCGATGGCAAAAATGATGGGTAGTCCTATTTTTGGTAAATTTTGCATGGTACAATTATTTTTATATTAGATTAATCCGAAATACTTTCTTAAAAACCACTCCATTGCCAAACTCAAAAGCAATAGCAATAAAAGCATTTTAAATTCGATCAAAGGTACAGTTTTTTTATCTATTTTTTGAATGCTTTTAAAACGTTCCTCTTGAACTAAAGCATCAATCAAACTTTGGACTTGAGTGTCCAAAAACACTTGCCCACCCGTTTCTTTTGCCAATTGTGTGAGCATCGGAAGGTTAGCATTTAAAACCTGAGTTTCGATGTTAAAGGGCAAAATCTCAAATTGCCCCGTCTTTGACAACTTGTTGTTTTGAATTCGTACAGTGTAATCGTAACGGCCTGGTTCTAAACTACTTAGATCTGCTCGATACGACGTATTATCCAAAAGCATTGGGAATTTTAAGGGCGATTTTAATTCTTTTGATTGAACTTCTATGTTAAGCTCAGCAGTAGTATTGGGCTCAAAATTATCGTTAAAATATTGAGCTGTAATCGCCAAAGGCGATGAACCGTCAAAAATAGCATCATGTGATATCTTGAGTGGATCGGATGCTTTTTGAGTGCTTAAATATTGGAATAAGGTTCCAAAAAAAGCGTCAAATGCGCCAAAGGACTGCTGACGTTTGTAGGCATAAAGACGCCATTTCCAAAGGTGTTCGGCCAAAAATACGGCATGACGTGCACGCCCCGATTTGTACGTGAACAACAAGGGTGTATCGGTGGACGTTCCTGCAACGGTTTTATACAACAACACCTCATGCGGGCCAGCTACTTTGGTTTGTCCAAAACTGGCTTTCAAAGGCGGAAATTCTTCAAATGGCAACGGATCGGCGGAAAAAGCATCAAAATTTGGATTAAATGTTACACTTTATTCAGGATTAATTTTACAAAT
>CAJXUB010000008.1 GCA_913061125.1 uncultured Flavobacteriaceae bacterium | reverse complement strand
CCCACGACCTGCTGATTACAAATCAGCTGCTCTAGCCAGCTGAGCTACATCGGCATTTCTGGTGTTTTTACACACCAAAAAAGCCCGCTATTTCTAACGGACTGCAAATGTATATGTATTTTTTAATGTTTCAAAACATTTTTTAAACATTTTTTAATGGTTGTGTTGGCGTTGTTTTTGCTTTCTTTTTTTGAGCTGTCGCTCCAAAATATCAGCGGTGGTGTCCGCACCTTCTTCAAATGTTTTGCATTTTTTCTTGGCCATTAAGCTGTCGCCTGGGATAAAAAGCTTGACTTCAAACATTTTATTTTCTTTCTCTGATGTGTTTTCTTTTTTCAGGTACACATCTGCTTTTATAATTTTTGGATAAAATAAATCCAATTTATCCATTCGTTTTTGAATGAAATTCACCAAAGTTTGATCGATGCTAAAATTGACGGACTGGAGATTTAGTTTCATAGGTTCTTGTTGTTGGTTTAACTGTTATTTTGTTTGTCGAGGATGAGCTTTGGCATAAACTTTCTTTAACTCAGAAATATTATTGTGGGTGTAAACCTGAGTTGCTGCCAGACTGGAATGCCCCAAAAGTTCTTTAACCGCGTTAAGGTCTGCCCCGCGATTCAAAAGGTGGGTTGCAAAGGAGTGGCGTAATATGTGAGGGCTTTTTTTCACTTTGGTCGAAGCGTTTTCAAAATACGAATTAACGATGCGATACACTAATGTTCCGTACACCGCCTTGCCCTTTTCAGTAAGAAACAGCGCTTTTGAGGGGCCACTATTGGGCAATTCATTTCGCAAGGCCATGTAGGTTTTAAGACTTTTTGATACTGTTGGTAATAACGGAATGTAGCGCTCTTTATTGCGTTTACCTAAAACTTTAATTTGATTTTGATCAAAATCAACAGCACTTAAATTGAGGTTAATAAGTTCTGTACGTCGCATCCCTGTGGCGTACAGCAATTCCACGATGAGCTTATCGCGAACAGAAACAAAATCGTCCGCTGGCGCATTGAACAACACCTCTTCAATTTCTTGTTCTGAAAACGGAACATGAACGTTTTTTTGAACTTTCAATGCATTGTGCTTCGATAAGGGCGAGTGTGACATGACTTCCGTCTTAACCAAAAATTTATAATAACTGTTTAAAGACGATACTTTTCGGTTGATGGTACGATTGGCTAAACCCGCCTCCACCAATGAAATGATCCAAGTACGAATTTGGGTATAATGAACCTCTTGTAAATCTTCCATTGAAAATTCAGTTTTCAGAAACATCTGGAACGCCTCAAGATCATTCTGATAAGCCAAAACCGTGTTTGGAGAATAGTTTTTCTCCAAATTTAAATAATCGATGAATGAAACAATTGACATGTTAAGAGATTACTCCCAACAATATACAAAATTATTGTTAGTTTTTAAGTTGAATTTTTGGAACGTTTATTCTTTAGAAAACGCACCGTTCACATAGCCAATAAACCCTCCAACGACGGCCAAAATTAGAGCTTCAATAGCAAGTATGGAAAAAAAATTGGCGTCTATGGATTGATTGGAATACATGAAAAAATTCATGCTTAACGTGTACAAGAATCCAAATACAAACCCCGCTTTCAGCCCTGTAGCAAAGGTTTTGATTTGAGCCCAACGGCAAAAAATCAAAGCGACCAAAAACGCCATACACAAACACCCCAAAAAGATGTAACTAATGTTGGGTTCAGTCGTTTTGGAATGAATCTCTGGAAATAAGATGTCATAAAACAGCCAACCAAGAAGAAAATAGACAAATGCGCCAATCAGGCCCGACAATAAAAAGGATTTAAATTTCATGATGGTAATATTTGGGTTATGCTCAAATATAAGCAAAAAAAAACACCTTGGATAAGGTGTTTTATATTTTAACAAGTGAGCACTACAGGTTCTCGGCGTCTCTCAGACTCTGGATGTATTGTGCTTTTTGTATTTCTGCTCGACGTTTTACCGAAGGTTTTGTGAACTGCTTTCGAGTTTGAAGTGACCGTTTTGTTCCGGTTTTATCAAATTTTCGTTTGAAACGCTTCAGCGCTCTATCGATGTTTTCTCCTTCTTTAATGGGTATTATTAGCATAAACTTAAAACCTCCTTTCTTTAAAATTAGAATGCAAATATAATCTTATTATTATATATGCTACAAATTATTTTAAAATATTTCTGGCAATAACCAATTTTTGAATTTCGGTAGTGCCCTCGCCTATGGTGCAAAGCTTGGAATCGCGGTAAAATTTCTCTACCGGAAATTCTTTAATGTAACCATATCCACCATGAATTTGAATGGCTTCTGTGGCAATTCTAACACAGGCCTCACTGGCATACATTTTGGCCATGGCACCGGTGCTGGTTACCTTTTCGCCATTATTTTTCATGGCTGCGGCTTTGTGAACGAGCAATTCTGAAGCTGCAATTTCAGTAGCCATATCAGAGAGTTTAAACGAAATCCCCTGAAAACTGGATATGGGTTTACCAAATTGCACGCGTTCTTTGGAATATTTTAAAGATGCTTCGTAAGCGCCTTTGGCAATCCCCAGAGACAGTGCCCCGATAGAAATTCGGCCGCCGTCTAATAACTTTAGAGACTGTACAAACCCCTCACCTTCTTGACCAATAAGATTATCTTTGTGAATTCTGCAGTTGTCAAAAATCAATTCGGCTGTTTCGCTGGCTCGCATCCCCAATTTATTTTCTTTTTTTCCGCCGCTAAAGCCAGGGGTTCCTCGCTCAATTATAAAGGCCGACATGCCATGAGAATCGCCCTTTTCGCCAGTTCTTGCGATGACAACAGCGACGTCCCCGCTTTTTCCATGGGTGATAAAATTCTTGGAACCATTCAACACATAATAGTCTCCGTCTTTGACAGCGGTGGTATTCATCCCACCGGCATCACTGCCGGTATTGTGTTCGGTTAATCCCCACGCTCCAATCCACTCGCCTGCAGCTAATTTGGGAAGATATTTTTGTTTTTGAGATTCGTTCCCAAAATAAAAAATATGTCCCGTACACAACGAATTGTGAGCTGCAATGGAAAGTCCAACAGAGGGGTCAACTTTTGAAATTTCTTCAATAATCGCTACATACTCATGATAGCCAAGGCCGGAGCCGCCGTATTCTTCAGGGATAAAAATGCCCATGAAGCCCATTTCTCCTGCTTTGTGTAGAACCTCTCTTGGAAAATGTTGAGATTCGTCCCAATCCATAATGTGGGGTCTAATGTGTTGCTCGGCAAAGTCACGCGCCGAGGCAGCAATGAGTTGTTGTTCTTCTGAAAATTGAAAATTCATTCGGAATAATTTATGTACAAATATAATTTAATTATGTCAAAAAATTCGACTGGAAAATCCTTAAGTTTTGTTAATTCGTCCACAGATTCGTAATGTTCTTTTAATAAGCGTTGTTCAATTATTTGATCGGCCAACTCATAATCAATGTAGGGGATTTTTACCAAATCCTCTTGGGTTGCTTCATTCAAATTAATCTTACGAATGGTTCTGGGGTTTTTTAGCACAGCCCTATTTTTCAGGCGTTGTATAACGGTTTCCGATAAACCGTACACAGCCGTGAGTTCAACCCAATCCGCAAATCCACCCTCGTGCCTTTCTCTATATCGGATGATACGTTCGGACAACACGGGCCCAATGCCTCGAATTTTTTCAAGTTGCTGGGCCGTTGCGTCATTCAAATCAATTTTTGGCACAGATGATTGCGTTTTTAAACTGCTCTTTTGAGCATCCACAACCCATTGGGGAAACTTAAAATAGGGTTGAATGTTTTCGAGAAGTTCATCTGAAATTTGGGTTACCTGTTGAAATTCTACGGCAGAATTAACCCATTGATTTTTAGCTCTAAATGCCTTCAACCGATTGTACGCCTCTGATGAGAGCCCCAATTTATAAGCGTTATAGGTGGAAATATAATTGGGATTAAATGGAAAAATTTTGGGGGTTTTGGCCTCGACCCATTGCTGTTTTAACTGCTGATATTCTTGCTGAAATTCAGGGCGGTTCGACAATTCTTCAAATTGATCTGATGTGGTGTCCATGGGCCAGAACACAGCGGTTAGCTGAAGGGCAAAAATGACAACCATCAGAAACAATACGGCACGTTGTTGCCGTTTGGTCAAAAGATTTGGGGGGAACATTTGAAACTGTAAATTACTTTTTTATGGCATCCAAATATTTTGAAAGTTCTTTCTTAACTTTTGGTGCTAGAATGATAATTCCAACCATATTGGGGACCATCATGGCAAAAATCATCGCATCCGAAAAATCAATAACCGACCCCAAACTTGCTGCCGAACCGACAATAACAAAAAGACAAAATATAAGTTTGTAGGCGTATTCCATGGTTTTGGATCGTCCAAACAAATAAGCCCAGCCCTGAAAGCCGTAATAGGACCAAGAAATCATGGTGCTAAATGCAAATAATACGACTGCAACGGTAAGCACATAAGGGAACCACGAAATGGCCGATTCAAAAGCACCTGAGGTTAAAAGGATGGCTTCGGCATTGTTTAGACTGGCATTGGCGGGATCTACATATCCAGTGATGATCAGCACTAAAGCAGTCATGGTACACACCACCACCGTATCAATAAAAGGTTCCAACAAAGCAACCATCCCTTCGGAGGCAGCATATTTGGTTTTAACGGCAGAGTGCGCAATGGATGCAGACCCAATTCCGGCTTCGTTTGAAAAGGCCGCTCGTCTAAACCCCTGAACCAGTACCCCAATGGCTCCACCAGCAACGCCTTCAGGACTGAAAGCCCCTGTGAAAATTTGTCCAAAAGCATCCCCAATCCTATCCAAATTTGAAAAAATAACAAACAACGATGCGGTGACATAAATGGCCACCATAAAGGGCACTATTTTATCGGTTACTTTGGCAATTTTTTTAATCCCGCCAATAATAACAATCCCCACCAAAACCGACATCAAAATACCAAACAACCATCCTTTACCGTGAAGAAAAGAGGTCTCTCCACCTGTGATGTTTTCAACCAATTGAAACGCCTGATTTACCTGAAACATATTACCACCACCGAACGATCCGCCAACCACAAAAATGGCAAACAAAACGGCTAAAACTTTACCTAATTTTTCCAACCCATTGGATTTTAATCCTTTCGTTAGATAGTACATGGGGCCGCCATACACGACGCCATTTTGGTCTATATCTCTGTATTTAACCCCAAGGGTACATTCTACAAACTTTGACGCCATCCCGAGAAGACCCGCCACAATCATCCAAAAGGTGGCTCCTGCTCCGCCGATGGATACCGCTATGGCTACTCCCGCAATATTCCCCAAGCCCACGGTGGCCGACAATGCTGCTGTAAGGGCCTGAAAATGAGACACTTCGCCTTCGTGACCTTCCACTGCAATGGTTTCGATGCTGTCGCCTCCTGGGGTTGAATCGCCGGCGGCTTCGAGAGTTTCGTGGTGGTCCAAATCGTCGTATTTCCCACGAATAATATTGATGGAGGTTGTAATGCCTCTGAGGTTGATAAACTTGAAATAAATGGTGAAATAGGTGGCCCCGATAATTAGTGGAAAGAGAACCCAAAACACTTTGATATCGTCCGTAAATTCTATTTGATAAAATATAAAATTGACAAACCACCCTGTGGCATCGCCAAATTTTTCGTCAATAATTTGATCTATCCCTTTATCTTGTGCAAAGGTAAAAACAGGTAACATCAAGGCGATAAAAGAAAGTATTTTGGATTTCATAAGATTGTTGTTAGTAGCTTTAAACGTGGCAACAAGATGACAAAAAAAATTGAGTTGTGCAACTGATGATCTAACCCATTGATTTCTAAGTGGATAGCTCTATTGTATTTCCATTTAAATATACCACCGTCAATAAATTTTTAAAAAAGTTCCTAAAAAATGTGACTTTTTGGGGGTTTAGGGATCTATACTATCAGGGACACCTATGTATTCGCTTTGGAAAAACAATTGTATAAAGGTTTTAAGTGAAGTGAGTATTTGGGGGGTTATGAATTATTAATTTCAAACTAAAAAAAATTATTATGAGCAAAAAGAAATTTTTACACAAAGGATTTGTATCCAAAGGAGAATCAAGCAACGACAACGGCTTCAATGATTTTTCTGAAATTGAACTTAAAAATACACTAACTGAACCAAAAACAGAAAACCTTGTTGAAAGTGACTCGGAAAGAGAGGAGGGAGAAAAAAGATTAGTTACAGATTGTACTATTTTATGGGCAACAGGCCAATATCAAAAACCAAACGTGGTAATTAAAGACAGAAAATTTCGATTTATTTCCAAAAGTCAAAATATAAGTCGAATTCAATTACGCAGTGTAAATGGAGGTGGGATTAGATATTACAGTACTTTAGGTTTACACAGAATACCAAATGGAGAATACGTCTTGTCGTTGTGGGGAGGAACATATCCTTATGCATACATAAAAGCATGTATTAAATATACAGAATAAAATAAAACCCACTCCGAAAAGTCTCTTTACTAAGCAACACATATAAATCCCAAACCGCTAACCCACCTCAATATTGTACCTCGAATTTAGGGTTTGAATTTGCTCAGGGCGGCCCAAAACAATCACTTTGGATCCGGGCACCAACTTCTGATCGGCCTCGGGGTTGATGTGATACTTCCCATTTTCATCTTTGTACCCTATGACATTACAGCCCGTTTTTTTACGCAAGTCCAATTCCAAAATAGTCTTGGTTTGGGAGGGATCATAAAGCTGCTCCACAGCCACTTCTTCAATGTTGATGGTACGATTCCCAACAATAGAAAGATTATCGACAAACTCCAACAAATCGGGAACAACCACCAAGGAGGCCATATGGTCGCCGCCAATACGGTCGGGAAGGATAACATTGTTGGCGCCTGCCAGTTTCAGTTTGCTGGAAGACGACTCCTGCGACGCACGACTGATGATTCTAATATCTGGGTTAATTTGACGTGCCGAAAGCACCACAAAAACATTTTCTGAATCATTGGGTAAAGCGGAAATCAAACAACAGGCCCTGTCGATTCCTGCAGCGGCCAATACCTCATCTTCGTTAGCGTTGCCGGTTACAAAAAGGGTATCCTCATTTTGATGTTTTTGAACCACTTGTTCGTCTTTTTCAATCACCACAAAAGTACGGTTGTGGGTGGCCAATTTTTTGGCGGCTTGTTTTCCATTTCGACCATAACCACAAATAATGATATGGCCAGAAAGTGCCTGTATTTTCTTTTGCATTTTCTTTAGTTTTAATTCTTTAATATCATTCCTAGAAATGATGTATTCCGTAATAACTTTAAGCGCATACCCCACAATGATGGCACTGGTCAAAATAAGTCCAACGGTAAAAAGTTTGTCCTGATCGTTTAACGGTTGAACCTCACCAAATCCCACAGTGGTAATGGTAATAACAGTCATATAAACCGCATCCAACCACGAAAATCCTGAGAGGAATTTAAACCCAACCACACCCGCAAATAGCAAGCAAATAAGCAGTGCCACTGCGGTGTTTAGTTTTGATTTAAAAATTTGTACTACAGGGTTTGTCATGCGCTAAATGTCATACACTGAACTTCGTTTTGAAAAAATGATATCTTTTATTTTCAACCAAAAAGCCAAAAATAAATACAACGCAAATCCGAAACCAACAGTTACGAAAGTGACGTAAATAAAAGAGGTTCGAACCACTTTGGCACGCATCCCAAAACGATCGGCAATGCGTTGGCAAACGTGAAACCCATGACGCTGAAAAAAGAACAATATCGTATAAAATAGGTTCATGCTGCAAGTTACACATTTCGGTTTAAAAGAGCACTACCTACCGCACAATGCAAGCATTTTCGGTGGTCGCAATAGTAGGATTTAAGTTGAAGTAACGCTTGAGAATCCAAAGCCGATGTTGAAATGGGTTTTAACTGTTGAAATTTCTTGACTGTTGAATTTTGTTCTGGTGGGATCGTCCTAATTAAAGACAATAGAACATCCTGTGGCATTCCCTGGGATTTGTTGTAGGCATACCGCATGGGAATAATTGCATTGATAATAAGTAAATCTATAAAGCGTTTTGAAAGGGTTTTCGATCTTTTTTTAGAGGCAGCTCCAAAGGAATAGTGCGTGTCCCAAAACGACGAGGTTCCGCAACTGAAAAAGTCATAAAAATCAGAAGGACCTTCCAACTGCATCAAGCTTGAAAATACATGATCGTGGGTGAAGTATAACTGAGCCAATTGAGCCAACCGAATGGTCGGAAAATTTGGTGGCCGCAAACGAAAAAATTGCATGGGCATCGTACCATTCCGATTCAACGAATATTTTTGTTTAAAAAAAGCGTAACGATTCTTTAAAGACTGGACATAATGGTCTTCCCCCTCCAGCAGGCCAGATTGACCGAACAACAAGGCCTCCAAATCCAAAAGGTTGTGCCGTATTTTTCGAAAAACGGCAAATGGAAACGACTTGGCCAACTGCCAAAAAGCATCGGCATTTACTTTAGAACCAAAGGCCCGTGCCAGTTGCCAAAACATCACGGCCTCCCAATCGTGGTGAGTTTGCTCAAGGCGGGCTTGAACGGGGCTGCATTTTTGTTCCAACCGTTCCAAATACAACCGCTCCAACCAATGGGCCATTTGAAACGTTTGTACTCGTTTAAATTGATTCTCGCAAGGGATCCACCCCTGTTGGTTGGTTATTAACCGTTTATAATTCTTTAAAATACCTGAGGCAACGTGGGGTTTCAATTCCAGCGTTGGCACCACTGAATTATCGGCTCTGTACACCTCGGTATTATGCTCCCATACCACATGTAAAATGACCGTGTCATAGGCCGAGTTTTGCTCATGATTATGCAAATACCAGTCCGAAGATTTAACATGAATTTCTACATTTCCAGCCCATAACTGACCATCAATAACCAGTTGAGCATTAAAAAAATCGGGGCCTGAATTGGTGTTGGGCTGCCCCACTGATTTAACTCTGATGGGGTGATGTTTTGTGGTGTATAACGATTCGAGGGCGAATTTTTTATGCTGCCAGACGTAATATAAAAAGTCTTCTTGCATGGCGTAAAAATAGCCATTAAAACAACATAAAAATAAATTTTGTTTAATTAATCCAAATACCCCATATCTCGCATCCAATCGTCGTTGAACATTTTTCCAACATAACGGCTGCCATGGTCATGAAATAATACCACCACCACATCCGTTGGACCAAAGTGTTCTTTAAGCTGAAGGACCCCTTTTATGGCGGCTCCTGCAGAATTTCCTAAAAACATGCCCTCCTCTTTGGCCAAGCGTTGGGTGTACACTGCGGCATCCTTATCGGTAACTTTGGTAAAGCCATCAATGAGGTCAAAGTTGACATTGGCAGGTAGAATATCTTCTCCTATGCCTTCCGTCACGTAGGGGTAAATTTCATTCTCGTCAAATATACCAGTTTCATGATATTTTTTAAACACACTTCCATAGGTATCGACCCCCCAAATCTTGATGTTTGGATTATTCATTTTTAAAAAACTTCCCACCCCAGAAATAGTACCACCGGTTCCTACCCCAACCACAAAGTGTGTAACTTGGCCCTGGGTTTGTTCCCAAATTTCGGGGCCTGTACTTTTAAAATGAGCTTTGCAATTGCTGGGGTTGTCGTATTGGTTAACGTACCAAGAATTTGGGGTTTCTTCAGCCAAGCGCTTGGATACAGAATAATACGACCGAGGGTCTTCTGGCGCAACGGCAGTGGGGCAAACTACAACCTCTGCCCCAACGGCTTTTAGGATGTCCATTTTCTCTTTGGATTGTTTGTCGGAGAGCACAAAAATACATTTGTAGCCTTTTACGATGGCAGCTAAGGCCAATCCCATTCCGGTATTACCAGAGGTGCCTTCAATAATAGTCCCCCCCGGTTTTAGCCGACCATCGGCTTCGGCATCTTCAATCATTTGCAACGCCATGCGGTCTTTTACAGAATTTCCAGGATTAAAGGTTTCATATTTGGCCAAAACCAAACACGGCAATTCTGCGGTCAATGAATTAAGTTTTACCAAAGGCGTATTACCGATGGTTTCAAGAATGTTATTGGCGTATTTCATGCCGCAAATTTACAGTAAATATAGAGGGAGAACAAATGTATTATTTGAGATTTTAATCAAATTTAATCACTTTGACAGGTGATATTTTTGAAATTAAATAAGAAGGGATTATCAGAACGAGTAAACATATTATTAGCGTCATTACATTTAGGTAAACTACGGTGGTTATACTGATCTGCACTGGTGCCGTTGAAACGTAGTACACCGAGGGGTCCAAAGAAATGGGAGCGAAATAGAATTGAATTCCGAGCAGAGCCAGACCAATGATATTTCCAATGAGCAACCCACAAATTGCTAAATATGCAGCAGTATAAATGAAAATTTTCTGGATACTCCAATTGGTAGTTCCCAGTGCTTTCAGAATTCCTATCATTTGTGCTCGTTCTAAAATTAAAACCAACAAGGCCGTAATCATATTAATGACGCCAACTAAAATCATCATAGCGATAATACCAAAGGTGTTTTTATCGAAAATTGAAATCCATTCAAAAATAATGGGATAGCGCTGTTTTATGGTTTCAACGTTAAGCTGAGATGGGGTTTGGGCGTAAACCTCTAGCCCCTTGTTGTCCAAATTGTTGTAATCCTCAACAAAGACTTCAAATTGTCCAACTTGAGTGTTGTCCCATCGATTTAACCGCTGAATATGATTGATATCGCCAATTAGAAAAGTTTGATCAAGTTCTTCAAATCCAGAATTAAAAATTCCAACAACATTGTATTTCATAATTCTGGGCGGTTGACTGGTGTCTGATTTTAAAAAATACATTTGAAACGTACTGCCCAAATCAAATCCCAACCGATTGGCCAAATGTTCTGAAATTAAAACCGCATTGCTGTAGGTGCTGGTGTAGGTGGGCAGTTGACCTCGAATTAAAAAATCAGTCATGTATTGCCAATTGTAATCTGGGCCAACGCCTTTTACATAAAGACCTTCAAAATCTGTTTCCGTTCGAATAATTCCAAATTTGTGTGCTACGGCTTGCACATGTGAAATCCCTTCTACAGCATCAAATGTCGGATAAAAAGATTGGGCTTTAGAGATGGGTGTTTGAGCCCCTTGTGAGAGGTTGCTGTCAAAGTTTGAAATGATCATATGCCCGTTGAAAGCAACGGCTTTATCTCTAATTTTTTGTTGCAAACCCACATTAATAGCCACTGCAATCAACATAACCGCAATACTTATAGCAATGGCTGCAATTCCGATTTTTATAATTGGCGCCGAAACACTACTTTTATACGACTTAGCACGAATGAGACGTTTTGCTATAAAATACTCAAAATTCAAGGTTGTGATACGGTTTAAATTACTCAAAAATACAGTTTTATTATTTCTTATCGTGTTTGTTTCGTGCGGAAATAGGATAACAGCTGAATTTTCCAACAAACTGGAAGTTGGAGCCAACCGGTTACCGCTTTATTTGCCCCTTCTCAAAGGAAAAAATATTGGTGTTGTAGCCAATCAAACTTCCGTGATTTTTAAATCTGTATCAGATTCAAATCAACTCAATTATAAGCCCCAAAAAAACCACACCCACTTGGTAGATTCTTTACTCAGCTTGGGGGTTACGATTAAAAAAGTATTTGCGCCTGAGCACGGTTACAGGGGGTTGGCCGACGCGGGTGAGTATGTGAAAAATGGCATCGACCTACAAACCGGTCTTCCTATCGTTTCGATGTATGGAAAAAACCGCAAACCAAACCCAAAAGATTTAATAGATCTTGACATTATTATTTTTGATGTTCAAGATGTTGGAGCGCGGTTTTACACCTTTACATCGACACTACACTACATGATGGAAGCTTGTGCAGAATTGAAAATTAAACTTATTGTTTTGGATCGACCAAACCCTAACGGGCACTATATCGATGGTCCTGTTTTGGACTTAAATCACCGCAGTTTTGTGGGGATGCATTCTGTACCGATTGTGCATGGTATGACTGTGGGTGAGTATGCATCTATGATTAATGGCGAACAATGGCTGGACAACGGAATTCAATGCGATTTACAGATCATCCCCATGGCCAATTACGACCGACAATTGGGGTACGATTTGCCGATATTACCCTCTCCAAATTTACCCAATTCGAAGGCCGTGAATCTTTATCCCAGTTTATGTTTATTTGAAGGAACAAACGTGAGTGTTGGTCGAGGAACCCACGAGCAATTCCAAGTGTTTGGAAGCCCCTATTTACATCCAGACGCTTTTGATTATGAGTTTACACCCTCTCCAAAAATAGGGGCCAAATTCCCCAAACACAACAATACGTTGTGTTATGGTCAAACCTTAAAAAAAACGGATACTTTGGGCAGTCTTCAGCTGGAGTGGCTTATTAAAGCGTATAAAAACACCTCAGATCCTACCACTTTTTTTAATTCCTTTTTTACAAAATTGGCAGGAACAACTGCACTTCAAAGTCAAATTGAAAACGGGTGGTCTGTTACAGCCATTAAAGACAGCTGGAGCGAGGGTTTGGAAGAATTTATTACTATGCGATCGGATTACCTTTTGTATCCGTAGTTGGTTTTCTATAGGGTTGAAACGGTTGTTTAAGAAGTTCTTTCAAGCTGCCATTTTTTTTAGCATCAGGAAAAGTATCTACGCCATAAACCAAGGCCTCTCTGTTCATGTAACTGTAGGTTCCAAAACAACGGTCCCACAACGAAAAAATATTACCAAAATTAGTGTCAGTATGCGGCAGTTTGTAATGATGATGAGTTTTGTGCATATCAGGTGAGATTATAATATAACTCAGCATCAAATCGATTGATTTTGGTAATTTGATATTGGCGTGACTGAATTGTGTAGCCACCAAAGACATGGACTGGTACAACATCACTAAACCTATAGGGGTACCAATGAGAATCACACCCAATAACGTAAAAATATAACGCACAACACTTTCCAACGGGTGGTGGCGGTTGGCGGTGGTGGTATCCACATTATGATCTGAATGATGGACCAAATGAATCATCCAAAGTGGTTTTATTTTATGTTCTAAAAAGTGCGGCAAATATGCACCAATTAAATCCATGAGGAGTACGCCAATAAATACAAAAAGCCAAAGCGGCATGTCGGGTAGCCAATGCAATAGACCAAATTGATGTTCTACAACCCAATCGGCCGAATTTAAAAGCAAAAAGGCCAAACTGAAATTGATGATAATGGTTGTGATTGTAAAAAATAAGTTGGGCCAAGCATGACGCCATTTTTTATAATTGAAATTAAAAAGCGGTAAAGACCCCTCCAAAATCCAGAAAAAGCTTAACCCACCCACCAACAAAATACTGCGGTGCAAGGACGGAATTGTTTCGAAATACTGAATAATTTGTTCCATATCTTGACCGGACGAAGATAACATTTTTTGAGAGTTCGAACAACCAAACGATTGATAATCAGCAGGTTTTAAAAATCAAACTTGTAATATACCCCTGTTGAAATTTGAAATCCTTGTGTGGGGTACTGAAACCATTGCTGATAGTTTTGTCCTAAAATATTATTGAACTTTAGTTGGGTCAACCACCGCTCATTGATTGTGTAATGTACGGCCAGATTCAAATCGAAAATGGCCTCTAAATCAGCCTTTCGATCGAAATTTAAGTACATCGGAGAAGGTTCAAAGGATTGAAAATCATAGCGCTCTCCAATGTAAAACGCTTGAAAATCTACCTTCCATTGTGGGGCAATTGACCAATTGATGGCAACCTCGGCTTCTAAGTTGGGGAAATTCCATGCTTCTGATTCGGAAGTTGTATCAAATGAATGATATTGCAGTTGACCTCTAAACTGAAATTCAGTATTAATATACCCCTCTAACCCAGCCGAAACCGTAAACCTTTTGAGGTTATCATAGACCACTCCAAATGAGTTTCCATTGCGGTAAGCCGGACCGTTGAATAGAGCCGGTTGAGAATGTTTTTGAAACATCAAAAAATCATCATGTTTAGAATATTGACCTTTAATATCGTAAGATAATTGATGGGTTAACTTTCCTTTCATCCCTAAAAAAATATTGAAAGGCGTAAACGTGGGCTTAATGTTCAGTGTGGGAGCTACAAAAGGATTTTGATCGTACAAATCCAGATAAGTATTTTGTTTCAAATCCCCCTGAATTCCAGCATAAGTGACAACGATAGCATCTACAATAGGGTACTCTGCATGGATGTTGGGAACGATATAAAATTGCTGTTTTGAAGCTCTATCCCCCAAAAAAAGATACGCGCCAAACCCAGCCGATACGTTCAAATCGCCTTTATCAAACAGCACGGATGGAAACACCGAAACTGTGGTGTTGTTATAATCCAAGGACGCAGTCGCCGTGTAACCTCGAGCAAATGTGCCGTTTAATAGGTCCAATCCCAAAGTGGTACTTAGCGAAATATTAAATAGATTCAATTTAAAATCAAAAGCAGAATTTACATTAAATTCCTGAGAATCATAGCGATCCGAAAGAGCATTTGCTGCTATTTGAACCGCCTCAAACCAACTGTCCGAGCGTTCGTAAACTCCGGAAAGTTGGACCACCGATAGGGTTTGTTTCACATTTGAATCCAAAAGTATATCGGTTGTCAAATCCTTTGCCAAGCCGTACCAGTGAGTCATTTGACGTTTGTAATCTGCTTTTAGCTCCAATTTTGTATCTTGATAAGACGACTGATACAAAAAGGACGCAGAATTGGTGGAAAACGCATTGTCCAAGACCACGCCATCAAGGCCACCCTGTGATGAATTATGGTTGAGCTGAGCGTGTAATTGTTGACGTTTGTTTAGGGCATAATTCAAAAATACTCCCCCTGTAATGTTAGTATAATTTCCAATCGAAAAGGATGCGACGTTATCAAAAGTAGACGTATTCCCGGACCGTGGCAATCCAACGGATTTTGATTTTGCTGGACTAAAAGTTGAAGCTACTGGTGCAGAAAAAATAGTATACTGAAGGGGTTGTTTAGTGGAATTAAAACTGGGTTTAACAGGCCATGTTTTCAACTTAAAAGCATCGGATAAAGACGGCGTGTGGGGCTTTACCACAGATACTGTTTGAGTGTCCAATGAATCTTCTGAGGTTTGATTTTGCGCCAAACCGCCAAAAATTCCAAAAGAAAAAACTAATATGAAATATATTTTCCTAATCATCGTTTTGGTCCGTTGAATCGTTGGATGTTTTGGTTGGTGTTTCGGGGGTTAAATCAATTGAGGCATTGGTTTTTTGGATGGCCTGTTGATAATCTTTCAACAGCAACTTAGCCGAATCGGTTATGTCTTTATAAGTGCCGAAATTCTTTACCACACTTTCCAAAATGTATGTGGCTTGAAACGTATCGCCAAGAGCATAAAAATTTTGAGCCATCAGCACCAAACCACGGGCAGCAAATTGGTTTTGGTTGGGATAGTTTTTAATCAAATTTTGAATCAAACGATTAGACGCATCGAAAGCCGTTTCGTTATGCTCAAAATATGCCAAATGATAAGTGGCCTCAGCACCAAACACCGAGGAGTTGGATTGAAGGATTTTGATGTAAGACAACTTTGCTAAACTGTCGTTTTTCTGTGCCATGGCAGAGCGGGCTTTGATTGCCAAAGCATCGTTTTTTATGGCATCGTTCCCTCTTGCGCTATTGAGAACCATATCCGAATACTGAAGAGCCGCGTCGAAGGATTCCGATTCGAAATACAACTTCATCAAATTGGATTGAGCATAAAGAGTATTTTGAGGATTTTTGGCCTCTTGTTCCAAACGTTTCAAAAACGGGATGACCTCTTTGCTTTGTGCCAATCGAATAACGCAGGTTTTTTGCAAAGCCGTTTCGGTAAGCTCGTTGTTGGGCTGTTGAATCACCGACTCGTAATGCGGAAGAGCATTTTCGATTAATCCATCATTAAAATACAATTCAGCCAAATAAAAATGAGATTTATTTTGACGGCTTCCATTGGGGAAATTTTGAAGGTAGGAATTGAACAATCTTATGGCCTTCTCAGTATTATTTTCAAGGTATTGTTTTTCTGCCGCTTCAAATGTTGTTTTTTCCAATTTAACATCGGTGTCCCTGGCATATGTTAATGTACCAACCCATTGGGCATACGCATCAACTTGACCGTTTTCCACATAAAGCGAGCGTACCGAGCTTATGGCTTGATAGGCCTCGGGGGTGGCCGGATAACGCTCTGCAACTTGCTTTAAAGCCACCAAAGCTTTTGGATTCTCCGAACGGTTGTACAACAGCAATCCTTTGCGCAACAATGCCTTAGACAACAAGCTGCTTTGAGGAAAATCTGAAATAACCTTATCGTAATTCAAAAGCGCTTTAGTTGGTCTATTCTGGGTGTTATATGTATTGGCTAATTCAAAATAAACGTCATCCAAATACTTGGAATTTTTAAATTCTAATACAGACATCAACGCTAAAATTTTAGCTTCAATTTCCCCTAAAAATCCATGGCTTACAGCCGCTTGAAACAGCGCATAATCCGACATCACATCATTATTGGCAACGACTCGGATGTATGTCTCAATTGCCTTGTGATACGACCTTGTAACATAATGCGCATCGGCCATGCGCAATAATGCATCGTTAAACGTCGGATCATCCTTTGACGCTATGTTGCAGTACGCCTGAAAAGCTGCTATGGCCTCCGGATAGCGTTTGAGTTTAAAATAGGTATAGCCAAGATTGTACGCCAACTGATTATACTCCTCCGTTTGAGGTGCAGAAGGATTGAGTTTGAACGTTAAATAGCCGTTCAAAGCCGCATTAAAATCCAATTGATTGTAGTCAATTTCTGCATTCCAATACTGTGCTTTTGCTGTAAATTCTAAATCAATATTGGTTGAAATGGCTTTTTGAAATAAAGTTTTTGCTGCTGAAAATTCATGTTGATTATACAATTCTAACGCCCTAAGAAACGCCACTTTTTGAAAAGTTGATTTTAATGCATTATCTCTATTGCCACTCAATAATTCCAAAGCATTTTTATAATTTCCTGAAGAAATGTAGGAATCCACCAAAAGCGTTTCAATTTGTTGTCTGAATGGCGACTTGGGATACGTTTTCAAAAAAGCTGACAAAACTTGTGGCGTTGACACGTAGGGGTTGCCAATGTCATAACTTAATTTGGCATAATTCAACCACGAATCTTCTTGAATTTTGAGGTCGTAATTCAATTCAGAAGCTATTTTAAAAGCGTTTTGCGCTTCTTGCTTCTGATTATTTTTAATGTAGCATTCGCCCAAATGGTAATACGCATTTTGAGCCAAAGCATTATTCCCACCAATAATTTTGTTGAATTCACCGATAGCTTCTTTAAACAAATTTCTTTTGTAATAGGCATACCCCAATTGGTAATAATCCACATGAGTCCATTGGCCATTTTTACCATTGTAGCGTTTCAAAAATGGAATGGCTTTCTCGTATTGTTTTAAATTAAAATAACTCTCACCTATTATTTTGTTCAATTCAGAAGTTTCACTGGGATTGGCAGTATCCAACACCTCTAATGCAATATCTATGGCTTTTTGAAAAGCACCCAATTTGAAATTTAAATCGGCATTAAAATACCCTAATGCCTCGCTGTACTCTTGCTCAACAACATCATCTTGAAACAGTCGTGAAGCCGTTTCATAATCGTCTTGCTTGTAGGCAATAAACCCTAAATAATAGCGGGCTTGAGAGCCGTAGGTATTAGAAAATTCAACTCGCTTAAACAAGGTTTTAGCCAATTTTAAATTATCGGTTCTATAATTGGAATACCCGTAATTAAAGAAAAACCGATCCTGTTGTGCGGATTCAAGAGTTTTATGATCGACCTGCTGATACCATTTTTTGGCGTAAGCCAATTTTGAGGCATTGAAATAGTAATCCCCTGCTTCCAAAAAAATCAGGTTACGCTTCGGGCTTGTGGAATGTATCTTAAGAAATTCTTCAACACGATTTTGGGCTGTTGATTGATTGAGCCGAATGGCGCAAACGGTAGTATAGTACGCCGAATTGGAGCTAATTTGTGGATTAGAGCTCTCGTTTTCAAGGGTTGAAAAAAGGGCCTGAGCGTTGTTATATTGGCCGAAATTATACATCGAAAGGGCTCGATCAAAAATGGCTTGATCGGAGGAATTAGCTAAGGTGTTTTGACCTTGAATTGTAGTGCAGTAACACCACAAAAAAAGAGCAAAAAACCAGTTGTTAGGGGTCCTGAATTTTGGCATAACTTATGGCTCAAATATAACACATAAAACGTAAAAATTTCGAATAAATTATGCCCAACTAAAAACCTACAACCACGACTTTACATTTAATTTGAATTGAAATTTGATAATTGCATCAATTAATAATACTTTTATGAAAAATATATCAACTGTATCATGCCATATTCGGTTTTAAAATTAGACGATGTTTCCATTTTTCAAGATAAGAATATGATTTTGAACAATGTTAACCTTGATGTTAAAGAAGGTGATTTTGTCTATTTGATCGGAAAGACCGGATCTGGAAAAAGCAGTTTGCTCAAAACCTTGTATGGCGATTTGGGATTGACCAATGGAAAAGGAAAAATAGTGGGCTTTGATTTGGCCACTCTAAAAGACCGAGATATTCCTTTTTTGAGACGAAAACTTGGCATTATTTTTCAAGATTTTAAACTTTTAAATGACCGTTCGGTTAATGGCAATCTGGCCTTTGTTTTGAAAGCAACGGGTTGGAAAGATCGTAAAAAAATTCAGGACAAAATTGAAGGAGTCCTGAGCAAAGTCAACATGCAAACTAAAGGGCACAAATACCCTCATGAGCTTTCTGGGGGCGAACAACAACGTGTTGCTATTGCCCGAGCTCTTTTGAACGACCCAGAGCTTATTTTGGCGGATGAACCTACTGGAAATTTGGACCCTCAAACCAGTATGGAAGTTATGGAAGTTTTGCAAGAATTGAACCGCAAAGGGAACACAATTTTTATGGCCACGCACGACTATGCTCTCATTCTGAAATATCCCAGCAAAACCCTAAAATGTGAAGACAGTAAGGTTTTTGAGGTGGTTCAGCGAAAAAATTAAACATGTTATCGATTTTAATTCCGACGTTTAATGACCCGGTTTACGAACTGGTAAAAGAAATTCACTTACAATGTTGTGAGGCAAAAATTACCTTCGAAATTTTAGTTTTTGACGATGCTTCGACAAATTCAAACTGCACTGACAGCAATTTAAAAATTAACACTTTTAGCCATACCACCTACACCATATTAAAACAAAATATCGGTAGAAGTGCGGTGAGAAATAAGCTGGCTCAAACTGCTAAATTTGATTGGTTGTTATTTTTGGATGCGGATGTTTTACCTAATTCCAGAGCTTTTATTTCGTCCTACCTCCAACAAGATTATTTAGAGTATGATGTTGTTTTTGGGGGATTTACATACGACGAAGACGACTATTCTAAACAATGCTCATTACGCTGGCGTTACGGCCAAAAATATGAACAAAAAAAGGCAGTACTAAGAAACGATAGCCCGACTCGTCACACGATTTCGGCTAATGTTTTAATAAAAAAATCAAAATTTATTGCGCTAAATTTAGAAGAGAAAAACCGTTATGGTATGGATATCAGATTTGGGGTTTTACTCAAGCAATTTAACTGTTTGATTTTGCATATTGATAATGAGGTTATTCATAAAGGGCTCGAGAGTAATTCTATATTTATTGAGAAGACAGAACAGAGTATCCTAACCCTTTTGTACTTTTTCAAAAAAGACAAAATTAAAAAAAAAGACCACAAGCTTCTCAAGTTTTACTTTACCCTAAGAAATTTAAATCTTCACCTCATCCTACGCTTTACCTTGCCGTTTCTATTGCCCTGTTTAAAAATAAATCTACAAGGCAATTATGCCAATCCTGCACTTCTTCAGTGTTATAAATTATTGTACCTGAGCAAACATTTGACCAACAACTAACGAAGTATCTCATTCCAAGCCGCAGCGACGACCTCAATGGAAAATTTTTTGACACTCCGTTTGGCTTGTTGCCTACAGTGGTTGTAGAGCGTTTGATTTTCTACAAATTCATTAAACGCTTGAGCTAAAGCGTTGGGGTTGTGATTTTCGACTAACAATCCGTTGGTTTTATGTATAACAATCTCACTTGGCCCCGATTTGCAATCCACAGAAACCACTGGGATACCCAACTGTAAACTCTCTATTAGCGTCATCCCAAAACCCTCGAAGGCACTGGTTAGTGTGGAAAAAATAGCTTTCGAGATTATAGGATTAGGATTTGGAACGTAGGGCATAAATTCAACATCATTGGCTAATCCAAAATCTTTAACTTTATGCTTCAAAAAAATCACATCTGGGCCATCTCCCAAAATGACAAGTTTGATGCCGTGTTTTGGCAAACGGGATAGCTCATATGCCTCCAACAATAAACTGATATTTTTTATTTTATCGTCAATTCGACCAAAATACACGATAAATTTCTCAGGCAATTGCCCCTCATCCTCCACCGCGATTAGTGAACTATCCGGAATGGCGTTATTTATCGTTTTAACTCTTTTAAAATCAAATTTTTGAACAACCAATTGCTTAATATCATCAGAAACACACAACAAATATTTGGCCTTATTGTAAAGCCATCGGGCTAAAAAACGATTCGAAGGAAAATATTGTTTCAAGACATAACTATGAATGATATAAATGATATTCTGATTTGAGTACACTATTTTATTGATCAAAAACTGCTTAAAAAAAGTTGGTCGGGCCCTACTGTCAATGATATACTCAAAGTTTTGGGATCTGAGATAATTAAAAAACACTGAAAACCGTTTCACACGACCAATAAAAGAGTTGTCCCTGTCCTTCAATTCACCTAAATTCAAGAGCTGTCCCTGAAATTCGTAATCAATCTGATTGAGGATTGAAACGATATGAACGTCATAGTTTAGTTTGGACAATACAAACGATAAATTGGCGGAGGATTTTTGAGCCCCACCACCGCCTAAAGACGAGGTTATAATTGCTATTTTCGGCCGTTGTTTTATCATGGATTCTGAACATAAAAAGTATCGTAATCTCTCCCGCTTTGAAGACGTCGAGTTCGTGGTTTAAAATGGTGCGAAAAAATACTTCGGGTTGAATCGACTGCTTCCGACGAAATCTGAAGCATTTCTGCCATGCTGTGAAAAAAATCATCTGTCATATAAGAGCAATCTGGGTCAAAAGTTAAAAATTTTGCGTTTTTATAGTCCTCCGATTGCCAAAGAAAAAATGGAATATCGTACATGCTTTTTGTAGCTACGTCCTCGTTGTGTCCGGCAAAATCGGCGTCCTGAAAAAGTTCTTCGCCGTGGTCGGACAAATACAATACAGCACTTGTGGTTTTCAGGTCGTCTACGCTTTGTATGATACTACGAATTACAAAATCGGTATGAATAACAGCATTGTCATAATGGTTCACGGTTTCAAAATTCGATTCCGAATTAAATTTCAGATTGGGAGAGTTTGCAAAAGAAACTCGTTTATCTTCTGGATAACGGTGCTTGTAAAGCATATGAGTTCCTGCAAGATGAACAATGATAAATTTTGGTTGGTCGTTTGAGGATTTAAGAATCGTTTCAAGCTCTGGTATCATGGACTGATCCAAAATGCGGTTGTGACGCCCGTGCATGGTGGTCATAAACTTCACTTCAGATGCAGAACGAGCAATTTTGGTAACAAAACTTTCGTTCATTCCGATGGGTCGTTGGTTGGAGAGCCAAATGGTTTCAAAACCCGCTGCATTGGCCAATTGAATAATAGAACCTTCCCAGATTTGATTTGGATTTTCATAATTGCCCAAAGTGAGCATTTTGGTGATGGATTCAATAGTGTGGGCGTTGGAACTTATGACATCTTGGTAGGTCCAAAGCGAATTGGAAATGGCCTTTAAATTGGGGGTAGTTTGGCGTTCGTAGCCGTAAAGTCCCATGTGAGATCGCGCGGTAGATTCACCCAAAATCAGAACAAAAACACCTCCATTTTGCTCTGAAAATGGTGAATGAGCATCCTCAAAAAGACCTTTTTGGAATTGTTGGTAGGTGTCTAAATTTTTAGAAATTTTAGAATATTCAGTAAAAGATTTAACAACCAGATAAGGTAAGTTGTAGATGATGTTGGTGGACCATTTTAGGTAGCCCAAAGTGAGCCCGACCAACACGATCATTTTTATACCTAATCCCAACGAAAACGAACCAAAGGATTTGTACAAAATACTTAATCGTTTCAAACTAAACAATGAAACGGCTATCAAAACTGATGTTGAAACAACTTCGAATATGCCTATGTAAGATTGCAAAAACTCAAGGGATTCATCGGAATTCGTATCGAATAGTAAATAGAGTGTGGATGGACTGATAAAGACTGTGAAAAGGTTGTAATATAGGGTTTCAAAAATCAAGGTCAGACAAAATCCGATAAAAGCCAACTGGCCGTATGCCCGTCTCAATGTGTGGTTTTTTATAACCAACGAACTTCCGATGAGTATGACTGCGAAGAGGCAATTTTCGATGAAGTTTAAAGCGATCTCGAGCTCATATTTGGACTTGAAAAGAACCCAAAACAGGGCCACCACAATAACTCCAAAGTAGTTGAAAAACAATGATTTAAATTTGTTTAGGGTGTGCATTGGGCTCAAGTTTATAGCGGTCTGTTTTGTCCAAAAAGATCGTTTCGTAAAATGGTTATTACAACGCCTAAATATATCAAATTACTAAAAAACAAGGCCATAACCACGCCTTCCGTTTGATTGGTTTCTATGAGTTTCTGACCAAAACCATAATACAAAAGCAGTCCCAAAAGTTGGGTGCCTACGAAGTAGGAGATTTGTTTTTTTGCCAAAAATTTGAACGACAAAATGTTGGCCATAAAACGGACAAAATCTGCTAAAAGTTGCCATTTAAACAACAGTGACATGGCCAAAAATGTTTCGTTATAAATGATCAAAACAATGAAATCTTTCAGAACGTAAACCAAAATCATTCCAATGATAACTAAGGGCACCAAAGACGTGTAGATTGATTTTAACTCCGCACGAAACTCAAATGACGATGTCAGCTCTGCATATTTTGGTAAAATATAAAGCGAAAAAACAGCCAAAATAAACTGCATATAAATTTTTGAAATGGATGACATGGCCGTCCAAATTCCCGCATCATTTTCACTTAAACGTTCTGAGATGGATGTTCTAAAATTGATATCGACCAAATTGGAACAGACCGTAGCAACGAAGGAGACAAGCGTATACCCAAGAAGCACTCGGAGCATGGGAGCTTGAAATTTTAGGCGTTTGAAATTGATGTATTCTTTAATGGTACGACCGAAAATAAATAGAGTAATCAAAAACTGAATTGCAGGCGTTAGTGCTATGGCAATCAAAACACCTAGAATGTTGTGATACAACAAACTAACAACCAACAACAAAGACGCCAATGAATACCAAATGATTTCGATTTTAGCGTTGATTTTATAGGCGGATAACCCACTGATGATTCCGTAAAAAATACGATTCATTGCGATGCAAGGTACGACCACAGCCAAAAGTTTAAAAATCAGTTGATATTCTTCCGAAAAAAGAAGCCATTTTGAGATTGATTTAGCCCAAAAAAACAATCCCAATGACAACACCAATGTTGCAATTGTGGATAACACAAAAACGGTGGAAAACAATTTTTTTAATCCGTCTTCGTCCTGTTTATAATCTGAAATGTATTTTACGATGCCGTTAAACAGTCCGAATGACGAGAGACTTGTTAGAATCCCTGATAAATTTCTAATTTGCCCCACTTTTGCAATCCCCGATTGGCCGGTGTATTGCGCCAAAAGGTTTTGAACCACCAAAGAAATCACCAATCGGGCTCCAACAACCACAGAATTGAGAGAGGTGATTTTTAGAATGAGATTGTTGGTTATAAAGCTGGGTAATTTCAAAATCAAAAACGGGTTTTAAAATGGCCTTGATACGTTATTAACGCCTGATTATCAGAATTGTTGCGCATTTTAAATCGAATTGAAATTTACTTTTTTTTCTTCAAAATCAAATAGTAAATATTAATCGCAAAAATGGCTGCATTGGAAATGATAATGGGCCAGGCCCAAGATAGTAAAATACCGTAAACGATAAACATCAAACATGCTATCGAATTGATAACACGAAGAGATTCGAGAGTTTTCATAGTAAAAGAACTCAATAAAATCACGGTAGCTACATAACCGATCCACTCGGCGACAGGAAGTCCTAAAAATTCCATTTTATGAGGATTTGTGACGTTTTCTATCCACTTCTTTGAGGCGGATTTTTCGTAATCTTAAACTGTTGGGGGTCACTTCAACATACTCGTCCTTTTGGATGTATTCTAAGGCCTCCTCCAGTGAAAATTTAAGGGCTGGAATTATTCTGGCCTTGTCGTCTGCACCAGCACTTCTCACGTTGGTTAGTTTTTTTGTTTTGGTTACATTAACCACCATATCATCCCCTCTGGAGTTTTCACCAATAACTTGGCCTTCGTAAATGGATTCGCCTGGGTCAATAAAAAATTTGCCTCGTTCTTGGAGTTTATCAATGGAATACGGAATTGCAGTGCCGTTTTCCATTGATACCATTGAGCCATTTTGACGCTCTGGAATACCACCTCTTAGCGGTTGGTATTCTTTAAAACGGTGGGCCATAATGGCCTCGCCAGCTGTTGCTGTTAGCAACTGATTTCTCAATCCAATTATTCCTCGAGAAGGGATTATAAATTGGCAAATCATTCGTTGCCCTTTAACCTCCATGCTCAAAAGTTCGCCTTTTCTTAGGGTGACCATTTCCACGGCTTTTCCAGAAAGATTTTCAGGCAGATCGATGGTCATTTCTTCAACGGGTTCGCATTTCTCACCATCTATTTCCTTGATAATAACTTGAGGTTGGCCAATTTGAAGTTCATAACCTTCTCTTCGCATGGTTTCGATTAGAACAGAGAGGTGTAAAACGCCACGTCCAAAAACCATAAATTTATCGGCGCTATTGGTGGGCTCTACACGAAGTGCCAAATTCTTTTCGAGTTCTTTTTCTAAGCGTTCTTTGAGATGTCTTGAGGTTACAAATTTCCCTTCTTTACCAAAAAACGGGGAGTCATTTATGGTAAATAACATACTCATCGTTGGTTCATCAATGGCTATGGTTTCAAGGGCTTCTGGGTTTTCGGCATCGGCAATGGTGTCTCCAATTTCAAATCCTTCTAATCCAACTAAAGCACAAATTTCGCCCGCAGTAATGGCCTCTACTTTTTGACGTCCCAATCCTTCAAAAACAAATAATTCTTTGATTTTTGATTTCAAAATACTCCCATCTCGTTTAATAAGCGTAACGGGTTGGTTGGTTTTTAGGGTTCCTCGCTGAAGACGACCGATAGCGATTCGGCCTGTGAAAGAGGAATAATCCAAAGAGGTTATGAGCATTTGAGTATTTCCGTCATTAAAAGTGGGGGTTGGGATGTGATCAATAACCATATCCAAAAGGGGCGCAATACTATTTGTTTTAACCGTCCAATCGTCGCTCATCCAGTTGAATTTAGCAGAACCGTAGACCGTTGGGAAATCGAGTTGCCATTCTTCAGCACCCAATTCAAACATAAGATCAAAAACTGCTTCGTGGACTTCGTCGGGGGTGCAATTTTCTTTATCAACTTTATTGATAACTACACAAGGTTTTAGCCCCATTTGTATGGCTTTTTGTAGAACAAAACGCGTTTGAGGCATTGGTCCTTCAAAAGCGTCAACCAATAGTAAAACACCATCGGCCATGTTTAAAACGCGTTCTACTTCACCCCCAAAATCGGCGTGACCGGGCGTGTCAATAATATTAATTTTTGTGTCTTTATAAACGACTGAAACATTTTTTGAGGTAATGGTAATCCCCCGCTCACGTTCCAAATCGTTGTTGTCCAAAATCAAATCGCCCTTGTTTTCATTGTCGCGAAACAGTTGGCAATGGTATAAAATTTTATCAACCAAAGTGGTTTTGCCATGATCGACGTGCGCAATAATCGCAATATTTTTAATTGGCTTCATTCCCGTTAATTTATTCGTTGCAAAGGTACGTTTAATTTTAGGACTTCAAGTCTGGAATGGAAGAACCTTAACAAACAATTTTGGTTATATTTGTTCCATAAACAACAAACCATGCAATTGCACACCATTCCAAAGCTTAAGCATATCGATTCCAACCAATTCTTTTTACTTGCTGGCCCATGCGCCATTGAGGGTGAGTCTATGGCCATGCGGATAGCCGAAAAAATCTGTAAAATATCTGACGATTTGAAGATTCCTTATGTTTTCAAAGGGAGTTTCAAAAAAGCCAATCGGAGCAGAATAGATAGCTTTACTGGAATAGGAAATGATAAAGCGCTTAAGATTTTGCGTCAAGTTTCTGAAACATTTGACGTTCCTACCATTACAGATATTCATGAAGTCAGCGATGCGGCTATGGCTGCAGAATATGTGGATGTGTTGCAAATTCCTGCATTTTTAGTTCGACAAACGGATTTGGTTGTTGCCGCAGCAAATACTGGAAAAGTGGTTAATTTGAAAAAAGGACAATTTATGAGCCCAGAGGCCATGCAACACGCTGTTAAAAAAGTAAAAGACAGCGGCAATAATAAGGTTTGGATTACCGAACGCGGTAGTATGTTTGGCTATCAAGATATGGTAGTTGATTTTAGAGGAATACCCACCATGCGCCAGTTCGCACCAACCGTTTTGGACGTGACACATTCGTTACAACAACCCAATCAAAGCAGTGGCGTTACCGGTGGCCGACCCGATATGATTGAAACCATTGCTAGAGCTGGAGTAGTTAATAATGTGGATGGATTATTTATCGAAACCCATTTTGACCCTGCAACTGCTAAAAGCGATGGAGCAAACATGTTGCATTTGGATCATTTGGAGCAACTTCTCGGAAAACTCGTTGCCATTCGAAAAACCATTCAGTCCTTTTAATTCTTCAATTTATCGGCATTTTCAATGCTGTTGAAACCATATTTATCAACCAAATATACAAGAGCAGTCATGGTGGCAGCCCCCAATTCCAACTCGCGTTTATTAACAGCATCAAAGGTGTCATTTGCAGCATGATGATGGTCAAAATACCGTTGCGAATCTGGGCGCAATCCAGAAAGAACCATTTCAGAATCTTTCAAGGGGCCAATATCTGCTCCGCTACCGCCCTGCTTAAAATAGTGAATCAAATAGGGTTCAAACAAGGGTTTCCATTTTAGGATTTGATTAATTTTATAATCAGGACCATCAAAAGAAAACCCTCGTGGGGTAAATCCTCCCGAATCACTTTCGAGAGCAAAAATGTGTTTTTCCCCTTTGCGTTTGGCAACTTCAGCATATTTTCGTCCGCCTCTAAGACCGTTTTCTTCGTTCATAAACAAAACAACACGAATGGTTCTTTTGGGCTGAATGCCTGTTTCTGTTAACAGACGTAACACATCCATGGACTGAACACACCCAGCGCCATCGTCATGAGAGCCGTCTCCTAAATCCCACGAATCCAAATGCCCCCCCACAACGATTATCTCATTAGGAAACTGACTTCCAGTAATTTCACCAATGACATTGTAAGACATGACATCTTTTAGTTGTCTGCAATTTTGCTTAAAATAAAATTTAATGGTTGGATCAATTTTCAACAGACCGCTCAAGCGCTCGGCATCGTTGGTGCTAATGGCAGCTGAAGGAATTCTGTCTCGAACGGGGGTATCGCCGTAAGACATGGCGCCTGTATGGGGCAGATCGTCCAAACGTAAATTCATCGAGCGTACAATGGCGCCCAATGCACCAAGTTTTCCGGCCTCTTTTGCACCATTGTAACGCTGATCTACACAACCGCCATAGGCTTCAAATGTTTGTATTAAATCGGGTTGCATGGGGCGGTTAAAAAACACAATTTTGCCTTCAATTTTGGAACGCGGCATGGCTTTGAGTTCGTCAATACCCATCACTTCAACGACTTCAGCTTTTAAACCCTGAAGTGGCGTGGCAACTGAGCCGCCTAAAGCACATAAATTTACGGGAATGGTTTTGCCCGGTGCCGTTTCTATATATGCAAATTCCGGATTTCCTCGCACCCATTTGGGAACCATGACGGGTTGCAACCACACGCGGTCTAATCCAAGTTTTTCTAGCTCGGCTTTGGTGTATTCTACTGCAAGTTCTGCATTTAATGAACCGGACAAACGACCGCCAATTTCGTTGGATAGATAATCCAACCAGTGGTAGCTTTGACCATTTGTTAGTGATGCTTTGTAAATTTTGCGGAGCTGTTCTGAATCGTTTTGAGCAAAAACTGAACATCCAATTCCTAAAAATAGAGTTATAAGTTTTAAGTTCATGGTTTTTAGATTTTTGTAAATATAACTTTTGAACCGTTCGGTTCTTGATAAAAAAATCATAAAAAATTATGATTTACTCGCAAAAGTTTTTACATCGGAATCTGAGATTTTGTCCGATCCTAAAATAATAAGCCGTTCGACCACATTACGTAATTCGCGGATGTTGCCTGTCCAGTCGTAACTTTTTAAGAGGTCAATGGCTTCTTCTGTAAATTGTTTCGGTGCTGTACCTTGATCTTGTGCAATTTGTTGACTAAAAAATTCAATAAGCAAAGGGATATCGTCTCGCCTGTCGTTTAGGGCTGGTACTCGAATGATGATGACGGCCAAGCGGTGGTACAAATCTTCTCGAAAACGGCCTTCTGAAATTTCTTCTTTTAGATTTTTATTGGTAGCCGCCACCACTCGAACATTCACTTTAATATCTTTATCGCTGCCCACGCGTTGAATGCGATTTTCTTGAAGGGCACGCAGCACTTTGGCTTGCGCCGATAAACTCATGTCGCCTATTTCGTCCAAAAAAAGCGTTCCGCCATTGGCGGCTTCAAACTTACCTGCACGGTCTTTGTTGGCGCTGGTAAACGCACCTTTGACGTGACCAAAGAGTTCACTTTCAATTAATTCGCTTGGAATGGCAGCACAATTCACCTCTATCATTGGCCCTCTATGACGCTCACTTTTTTGATGCAACCAATGCGCCACCAGTTCTTTTCCAGTACCATTTGGGCCAGTAATAAGAACACGTGCTTCGGTGGGAGCAACTTTATGAATTATCGTTTTGATGTGTCGAATTGGCTGACTCTCCCCCACCATGTCGTATTTTTTACTGATGCGTTTTTTGAGTTGTTTGTTTTCTTTGACCAACGCTTTTCGATCAAGAGCATTTCGTACCGTATTGAGCAGTCGATTCAAATCTGGAGGTTTTGAAATATAATCGAAAGCTCCGAGTCGCATGGTGCTCACGGCGGTTTCCAAATCGCCATGACCAGATATCATAACAATTGGAATTTCTGGTTTGAGTTGTTTGGTGGCTTCCAATACTTCTACCCCGTCCATTTTGGGCATTTTTATATCACATAACACCAAATCAAAATCTTCTTTTTTAATCATTTCAATCCCTGAAAGTCCATCCCCTGCTTCTGATACGATGTAATTCGAATTTTCTTCAGAAAGAATTTTTAGTAGAACCCGACGGATGGCTTCTTCGTCTTCTATGATGAGTATTTTGGACATTGATTTGTTTAGTTTGAGAGTTGTACAGTTAATATTTTAGCCACTTCAAAAGCTCTTTGTAGGTTGGTTTTTTGCCATACATTAAAATTCCCACACGATAGATTTTGGCGGCGAACCAAACTACCAGCACAAAAGTCATGCCCAATATGAGCAGAGACAACGCTTGTTCCCAAAGCGGAACGCCAAATGGAATTCGCATGAGCATTACCACAGGCGAGGTAAACGGGATGTATGAAAATACGGTTGATATGGTGCCGTGGGGATCTTCAATCACGGTAAACACCCCTACATAAATGGCCAAAATAAGTGGCATGAGAATGGGAAACATAAACTGTTGCGTATCGGTTTCGTTGTCCACTGCAGCTCCAATGGCAGCGTAAAGAGAACTGTACAAAAGATAGCCGCCAATAAAAAACAGCACAAAGGCAATAATTAGATTTCCTATCGGAAGGGTATAAAATTCATTAATGATGGTTTGAATTTCGGCATTGGATGCGGATTGAGTCATAGCGTTATTCATTAACTCTTGCTGAGGGGTTTGAACCGGGGTTAAATCAACGCCAAAAACGAAAGTTACAACCAAAAGCATGACAAAACCCAAAAGAATCCATATTGCAAATTGGGTGATCCCTGCCAGAGAGGTTCCAAAAATTTTACCAAGCATCAGTTGAATCGGTTTAACAGACGAAATGATCACCTCAATAATTCGACTTGTTTTTTCCTCGATAACGCTCCGCATTATCATGTTGCCATAGACGATGATAAACATAAAAAGAAGATAACCCGCTGCACCTCCAAACATAAGCTTCATGGCACTTCCTGCTTTGGACGTTTTTACGCCCTCAAAACTTTCTTGGTTTAAATTAATATAGGTTTTTGCGGCTTCTATTTTATCCAAATCCACACCTGCTTGTCTGAGTTTGAGTTCCTTAATTCGATTTTCCAATTTGGATTCCAAACCCGTTATAAAGGACAATGAAGGAGAATCTTCAGAGAAAAATTGGATGTAATTTGAAATTGAATCCAAAGTACGATTCGGAATGAAAAGTAATCCATAGGCCTTGGTCTCGTTAGCCAACGATTTGGCAGATTTCAAATCCATAGTCTCAACAAGTTGATATTTAGTTTGTTGAGTAGAAACCAAGGTTTCTTTAAACAAATCCGATTGATCTAAAACAACGATATCACGAATTTTTTCATTATTTACGTTGGTCAAATAAGCTACAAAAAGAAATAAACCTACAATAATCAGCGGACTCAAAAAGGTCATTAAAATAAATGATTTATTTTTGACCTTGGCCAAATATTCCCTTTTTATGATCAATGATAAGTGGTTCATAATCCGTTATTTTTGATGGTTTGAATGAAAATATCGTTGGCGTTTGGAATGAGCTCTTTGTAGTGATTGACGTGTGCTTTGGAACTTAAAAATGCCAACAGTTGCTGGGAATTGTGCTCCGGTTCTAGTTTAATATTTAGTTTCAAATCGTCTTCAAGAGACTTAAAATCGGCGGTGGAAACGTGGTATCGTTCAGAAATTAATTGTTTAAGTTCTGACTTGTTTTCGATAGACAATCCCACCTCAAAAGTGTTGGTTTTGTGGGCTTTTTTTATGTCAATTAATTTTCCGTCCAATATTTTTTTGGATTGATGGATCAATGCGATATGATCACACAACTCTTCCACGGATTCCATGCGGTGGGTTGAAAAAATAACTGTTGCTCCCTCATCTCGAAGTTTTAGGATTTCATCCTTAATTAAGTTCGCATTGATGGGGTCAAACCCCGAAAATGGTTCATCAAAAATTAGAAGTTTGGGTTGGTGTAATACCGTTACTACAAATTGGATTTTTTGCGCCATTCCTTTGGAGAGTTCTTCAATTTTTTTGTTCCACCAATGGCCTATTTCTAATTTTTCAAACCAATAGTTCAACCGCTTTTTGGCTTCAGAATAGGAAAGCCCTTTGAGTTGTGCCAAATACAAGGCTTGTTCTCCAACTTTCATCGATTTGTAAAGCCCCCGCTCTTCTGGCAAATATCCTATATGTTGAACATGGTGAGGTTTCAGCGGTTCCCCGTCCAAAACGACCTCCCCCTTATCGGGCATCGTAATTTGATTTATAATTCTGATGAGGGTTGTTTTTCCTGCTCCGTTTGGTCCAAGAAGTCCAAAAATACTATGCTTTGGCACTTGAATGCTGACGTCCGAAAGGGCTTGAAAGTTGCCAAATTGTTTTGAGATACGATTGGCCTCTAAAAGATGATTCATGAATTATTGTTTACAAGGTGTGACGCATCCCTAACGAGGATGTTACATTGTAAAACTAACAAAATTCACCAAAAAAAGAGCCCTAAGAGAACATATCTTTAACTTTTTCAAAGAAAGATTTGTCTGAACTTTCAGGTTTTGGAGCGAAATGTTCGTTGTGGCGCATGGTTTCAAAAAACGTTTTTTGTTCTTTATTCAAGGTTTTGGGCGTCCAGACGTTAACATGAACAAGTAAATCGCCTTTGTTGTAGCCGTTGATATTTGGAATCCCTTTTCCTCTCAACCTTAATATTTTTCCAGATTGAACGCCGGGCTCAATTTTAAGTCTTACTTTTCCTGTTACGGTTTCAATTTCTACGGAAGCGCCCAATATGGCATCGGGTACACTAACATATAGATCGTAATGCAAATTGTCGCCCTCGCGTTGCAATTTGGGATGAACCTCTTGGGATATAGCCACTAATAAATCTCCAGAAATTCCATTTCCAGGGGCGGCATTTCCTTTCCCTGAAACTTTCAGTTGCATGCCATCTTCGATACCAGGCGGAATTTTAATGGAAACTGTTTCTTCTTCTACAACAAAACCGTTGGCATCGGCATTCGAGGGGCGATGGTCAATAATCTGACCAGATCCGCCGCAAGTTGTGCAAGGCGAGGCGGTTTGCATACGACCCAATATGGTGTTGGTTACTCGAGTGACCTGCCCTGTACCATTGCAAGTGGTACATGTTTTGTAGGTTACGCCTGGCGCTTGTTTTTTTCGTTTAACTTTGACTTTTTTCTCGACGCCGTTAGCAATTTCTTCCAAAGTTAATTTTACTCGAATTCTAAGGTTACTCCCACGTGGCGTTCGTTGGCGTTGGCCGCCAAAACCGCCAAAACCACCACCAAAGGCACCGCCAAAAATATCTCCAAATTGACTGAAAATATCATCCATATTCATGCCGCCGCCACCAAAACCACCAGCACCTTCGAAAGCTTGATGACCAAATTGATCGTAACGTGCTTTTTTATTGGGATCGCTTAAAACCTCATAGGCCTCTGCCGCAATTTTGAACTTTTCTTCGGCGGCCTTGTCATCTGGGTTTTTGTCCGGATGGTATTTTATAGCCATCTTTCGATAGGCTTTTTTTATTTCTGCAGCAGAAGCGTTTTTGCTCACCCCTAGTACGTCGTAATAATCCTGCTTTGCCATATTGTGTTGTTCTGTAATTTATTGACCGATAACTACTTTTGGAAATCGGATAACTTTGTCGCCAAGCTTGTACCCTTTCTCAATAACATCGATAATTTTGCCCTTTAAATCCTCGTTAGGTGATGGAATTTGAGTAACGGCCTCATGATTATCGGCGTTAAACAAATCGCCTTTTTCAACTTGAATTTGACTTAATCCTTTCTGCTCAAGTATTGAATTGAGTTTGTTTCTTATGAGTTCAACTCCTTTGGATAGCTCTGTTTTTTCGTGTTTAGAAATTTCGACGATTGCTCGATCAAAATCATCCAAAACAGGCAACAGCGCCTGAATGACATCCTGACTGGCAGTGGAAAACAACTCAATGCGTTCTTTTGAAGTTCGTCGTTTATAATTTTCAAACTCTGCAAAAAGTCGCAAGAATTTATCTTTTTCTTGGGCTAATTCAGTCTTAAGCTGGTCCGCTTCTGATAGGGTCTGGGTTTCTTCAGTTTGCTGATTTTCAACAGGTTCTTCAACAGCTTCTTTGGTTTTAGACTTCTTTTTACTCATATTCTAGTTTCGCTTTTGATGCGTTTTATATTTCTTATATAACACAGACAAAAGTACTGCCATTCTAAGAAAAATGTCAAAATGTCACTTCTTTTTTTTTGGAATTAATTTCAAGAAGAGGGCGATGGCCCGATTAAATCGCTGAGGGCGGCAGAAATTTCATGAAATTGAAACTTAAATCCAGTTGATTGAATTTTTTTAGCACACACCCGTTGGCTTTCCAAAACAATGGCACTCATCTCGCCCAGCAAAAGTTTAAGAATAGCTTTTGGAACGTTGGGTAAAATCAGGGGTTTTTTGAGAATTTTAGCTATGGCTTTGGTCAATTCAAATTGTTGAACTGGGTTTGGCGATACAGCATTGAATGTTCCCTCGCATTCGTGGGTTAAGATGTAACCAAACATGGCCACCAAATCGTCTCTATGAATCCAAGACTGCCATTGATCGCCTGACCCAAGAGGGGAACCCACGAAGTTTTTTATGGGAGCCATTAATTTTGGAAGTGCCCCGGAGTGTCCATCCAATACAATCCCAATTCTTAAAATCGTAATTTTAACCCCCTTTTCAGAAAAGGGAACAACAGCTGCTTCCCAATCTTTGACCACAGTTCTCAAAAAGGAATTGTCGTTATACGAATCGTCTTTTTCTTCATAATATCGAGTTTTGGAATCTACATAAATTCCAATAGCACTTGCAGAAATTAGGTGTTGAATTGGTGCGTTTTCGGAAACAATGGCTTCCAAAAGAACCGATAACGATGCGGTTCTGCTGCCGCTAATCTTGGCTTTGGCAGATGTTGACCAACGTTGTGCAATAGGGGCGCCCGCAAGATTTATAATCGTATCCACGCCATCCAAACACGACCGATCAATTTGATTTAGAAGCGGGTTCCAATGGAATGTTTTCGGAAGTGATTTAGAAGAAATTTTTTCTTTTTGGGTGGTCAAAATTCGGACCTCATGGCCTTGATTTAGCAAAGACTTTGTAAGGGCTTTTCCAATTAGCCCAGAAGCACCTGTTATGAGGACTGTTTTTGACATGCTCAAAATTATTGAAACATGGGGAGCTTTTATGTTAAAGTATCGAGGTTTAACAAATATTTAAGTCCAATGGATCGGTCCAACAATTTATTACTTTGTAGCACGAAGCATTTCACGTTTTCCGGGCGGACCAGGGAGGCGTTCCACGACAAACCCTACCGCCATCATGGCGCGCCTGACACTTCCCTTGGCTGAATATGTGACAAGATGGCCGCCTTTTTTTAATGCGTTATACATGAGTTTAAATACTTCAATGGTCCACAAATGGGGTTGAACACGGGGGCCAAAAGCATCAAAATATATGATATCAAACGCATGAGTATCCATAATTTCTAAAAAGAATTGTTGTCGTTTCTTAAGTTGAAAATTTGGACTTAAGCTGGTAATTTCGTCCCAAGGAAGGTGGTGTATTCTTTCAAAATCGTGCCGGCTGTCTGATACTATTTCAGTGTAGTTTAAAGCGCTCCATTCATGGAAAGAAACGGGATAGGCCTCAACCCCGTGGTACTGAATTTTAACGGGACGTACTTTTGTTTCTTTGAGCGTTAGTAGGGCATTGAGACCGGTTCCAAATCCAATTTCTAAAATGGAAAGCTGATGGGTTTTTGGAAATCGTTCCAAAAAAGCTCGAAATCCTGACGCAATAAAAACGTGCTGGGCCTCTTGCACAGCTCCGTGTTTGGAGTGGTATTGTTCGTTCCAATCTGCAATACGAATGGTTTTGGACCCGTCTGCAGTAGTAACAATTGAACGATTCAAAATTTGAATGATAAATTTATTCGGCTAAGAGAACACCACTGGCCTCAAAGCTGTATGTTCTTTTAGGCGAAGTTATAGCTTTGATTTCTTCTTGAGATGCTCCAGCATCTTCCGCATAATGCCGAAGATCCTCTATTGAGGTTTCGGAGATAAAGGCCTTCCCTTGGAGAAGGACCTCTCCACTGGCATCCAAAGGTACAAAAAAGCCGTAATCCTTAAATCGTACCATCAAATCGTCATTGGCCCCTAACGGAAGAGTCATCCAACAGCCCTTTTTTGAACAAACCTCTTTGATGTTCCCCTTTAGTATCACTTCTAAGGTGTCGTTTTGATTGTCCATCTGCTGAGCCAATTCTTCCACAGATAACGGCTCTGTCACATCAAATTCTTCCCCAAATAGCGCGTAAGTTTTCGAATCTATTGATACAGGAACACGCTCTGTTTTTTGGTTTTTACAGCCCACAACAATCAGAAGTAAAAGTAAAAGAGACAATCGATTTAACATGATAAAATTTTTTAGTCTTCAAATATAATAACTTTTCAAACATTGGTATAAATTGATTTTGATTTTAGTAATTTTGTGAAATAATTTTGAACTTTTACGAATGGATACCATTAGAGTGACTCAAACTTCAAAGTCAAACATTGATAGCGTTGATTTTAATAATCTGGGATTTGGAAACGTATTTTCGGATCACATGCTCGTTTGCGATTACCAGAATGGCCAATGGGGTGCGCCAGAGGTTGTTCCTTTTCAGCCGATTTCCCTAATGCCATCAGCCAAAATCTTCCACTACGGTCAATCCATTTTTGAGGGCATGAAAGCCTACAAGGACGCCGATTTAAACACTTGGTTGTTTCGTCCTGGAGAGAATTTTAAACGCCTCAACACATCAGCCAAAAGATTGGCTATTCCGGAGCTTCCAAAATCTATTTTTTTCGAAGGATTAAAAACTCTACTAAAGGTTGACAACGCTTGGATCCCAACCGCCGAAGGCAGCTCGCTTTATATTAGACCCATCATATTTGCCACAGGAGAGGGATTTCATGCCTCTCCAGCCGATGCCTATAAATTTATCATTGCCACCGCACCCTCCGGGCCGTATTTTTCAGGTGAAGTTAAAGTTCGAATTGAAGAAAAATACTCCCGTTCTGCCAATGGCGGGGTCGGCTATGCCAAAGCAGGAGGAAATTACGCAGGACAATTTTACCCCACTCAATTGGCTATTGATGCGGGCTACAATCAAGTCATCTGGACTGACGACAACACCCACGAATTTATCGAAGAAGCTGGAGCTATGAATATTTTTATTCGAATCAATGACACTCTAATAACGGGGCCTACGAGCGATCGTATTTTAGACGGTGTGACACGAAAAAGCATCATTGATATTGCTCGTGCTGAGGGCCTCTCAGTTGAGGTCAGAAAATTTACAGTGGCTGAAGTTTTAGAGGCCTCAACCAATGGCCATTTGAAAGAAATGTTTGGCGCTGGAACAGCAGCCGTAATTTCACCAATTTCAGTGTTTGGATATAAAGATCAAAATTACAACCTACCCGAGGTCGAGAATTCCTACGCCAGTCGTTTAAAATCCAAAATAATTGGCATACAAACCAACACTGCTGAAGATCCTTTTGGTTGGCGTTTTAAAATCGATTGATTTTGTGATTTTATCTTTTCAAGAGTCTAAAATTGTTTGGATGTTGGGTTTAAAATAATACGGCCCTTTCATAACCTTGCCATCTTCCCTATATATCGGTTCGCCATCCGAGCCCAATTTGCTCATATTACTGCGCTGAATTTCGTTAAATACGTCTTCAATTTTATGCTGAAGACCATGCTCAATAATGGTTCCACACAAGATGTAAAGCATATCGCCCAGAGCATCGGCGACTTCAACCAAATCGTCGGATTGAGCAGCTTCAAAATACTCCTCATTTTCTTCTTTCATAAGATCAAATCGGAGTTTGTTCTTTGACGCTCCGAGATTCGCTTGAGGGGTTGTTCTGTATCCAATTTTAAAGGCCTCATGAAATTGTTTGACGGCGTTAATTTTATCTTTCATTACTGGTTTTTTTGTAATTTTACTTCATCGGACTAAAAATACAATTATGTTCAGTCAAGGACAACTAATTTTTGCAATTCTTTTTTTTGCAGCCTTCGCTTTTGTAATCGCTAAATCGTACAAAAAAGATGCTTCTCTCAACCGCTCATACTACAAAGGGAGTTTGTGGATTTTACTGATTTTTATCGCTTTCATTGCGGGTATCGCAGGGATTAAATTTCTTTTGGGGTATTAAATTTATTTTTTCTCTTGAAAGGAGATTTAAACAAAAACACTTTCAATCCACACCGAGATTCATAAAAATTTATAATTTTAGAGAAAATTTAAACCTAACTTTTTCCCATGAAAGCACTCAAAATCATTATTTTCCTACTGTTATTTCTCCTTATAGCCGGGTCAGGTTACGTGGCCATTCAACCCGGTAGTTATGACCTGCAGAGAACCCGAACCGTAGCAGCACCTGTGAGCGTTGTTTACAACACGGTAAACGATTACAAACAATGGACGCATTGGTCGCCCTGGAAGGCCAAAGACCCATCGCTTCAATTTGAATTCCCTGAGAATACCAGTGGGGTTGGCGGGTCCTATTCTTGGACCGGTAAAGATGGAAAAGGAACCATGTCCACATTGGCATCAGCAGCAAACGATTCCATCTTGCAAGAGTTAAAATTTGAACAGTTTCCGGCCTCACAAGTTTATTGGAAATTTAACTACAAAACGCCTCGAAGCACAGAAGTGACGTGGGGTATGCGCAGCGACGATGTGCCGTTTTTGTTGAAATTTTTTGCATTAATTAGCGGGGGAATGGATAAAATGGTTGGGCCAGATTATGAACAAGGGCTTAAAAATTTGGATGAACATGTGCAAAAAGAAATAGCCAAATTTAGTATTGAGGACGAGGGCGTTATGGATTACGGTGGCGGTTTTTACCTTTATTTGACCTCCAGTGTAACCCCTGAAAACATGAGTGCAACCATGGAAAAAAATTATGCAACCATTTACAACTACATGGCCACCAACGCCATCCATGCCAACGGTAAACCCATGAGCATCTATCAATTCCGGGATGCCGAAAATGGAAATATGATTGTGAGCTCTGCTGTGTCTGTAAGTCAAAATTATAATATCAAAGACGCAAGTGGCATTTTGTGTGGTTACCTCCCAAGGACCAAAGCTTTAAAAACTACCCTGAGAGGGGATTATAAAAACCTAAACAGTGCTTGGACGCAGGGCTATCAAGTTATGAATAAAATGAACCTAAAACCCAACTCCTTAAAACCCTTCGAAATCTATATCACAGAACCCAATAAAATACCCAATCCTGCCGATTGGGTTACTGAACTGTACATTCCTGTAAATTTTTAACTCAATGAAACAACTTCTTCTAGTCTTTATTGGCGGTGGTGTGGGAAGCGCTTTGCGCTTTGGTGTAGGAAAATGGCTAAAAGTTCCCTCTGGAGCATTTCCAATCTCAACATTTGGAGTGAATCTATTGGGCTGTTTTATCATCGGTTTTTTGATGGGCTGGGGATTTAAAAATCAAGCCCTAAATGAGAATCAATCCCTCTTACTTACAACTGGATTCTGTGGAGGATTTACAACCTTTTCGGCGTTTGCTGCAGAAAATCAACTGTTTCTAAAAAACGGGGATTACGTTCCATTTTTAATTTACACTTTAGCGTCTCTAATAATTGGAGTTTTAGCGGTGATTTTTGGGCTGTTTATTTCCAAACAACTTTAGGGTTTGTTGTAACGTTTAACCCCAGCTTTCACGGGAATTGAAATGTAATTTTCTCTGGGAACAATGGGACAAGAATAGTGTTCATTATAGGCACAGTACGGATTGTATGCCCTATTAAAATCCAACCACAAACTGTCCGTTTTTGGAATCGTTAAGTCCAAATAGCGTCCGCCACCGTAGGACGAATTGCCGTTTGTATCGTCCAGAAAAGGAAGAAAAAGTCTATCATTTCCAGAATCGAAATCGTCTTTGTTTTGATAAACATTTAGAGAGAACGATTGCCCTTTTATCTCAAACGTCACAATGCCATAGACTCGCTCTTTGGAAAGGCGTTTGGTGGTGGTTTTCATATCAAAAAAAACGGCATCGGGCGTTTTTGAAAGCTTGGCTCTAACTACAAAATTTGAATCCAATGGAAAAAAATCCAAAGATGTAAATCGCTTTAAATCATTGGGTTTTAGAGGGGATTTGGAAGCATCCTTAAAGAAGGCGTTCAATTCATTTTGAAACGCCGAATCGAATGTTTTAACGACTTTTTTTTCATTTTGACAAGCCCCAACGATAAGCCCAATACAACCCACTAAAATAAATCCTAAATCTCTCATTTTAAACGGGTTTTAGGGGTTGACTGGTAACCACATCGGACAAAATAATTTGGGTTTTGGTTTCGCCATAAGAAATCAACTCGTCAATAAATTGTTCTAAATGGGTTTGGTCTTTAATTACAACTTCCATAACAATATTTTCGTTGCCCGTAATTCGATAACAATTCACAACCTCATCGTAGGTTTTAATTTTGTGAAGAAACGGTTTTAGGCGTCCCATAAAGGCACGAACGGTAATCAAAGCCCGGATGCCATGCCCCAGCGCCCTGTGGTTTACTTTTGCAAAATACGCCGATATTACGCCAGAATCCTCCATTTTTTTAATCCGTTCGGCAACGGCTGGGGATGAGATTCCGACTTGTTGTGCAATATGAGTGTTTGAAATTCGGGCATTGGATTGAAGGGCACCTAAAATCTTAGCATGGATGATATCTAATTTCATTTTAAAACAATTTTATCAAAAATACTACATTTTTAAATAAAATAATTGAATTTACTTTAATTTTTAAATAAACTCAATGAAGAACCGCTTTAACTTTGTAGTATCTCAATTGAAAATCCGATGCGTACATCCTCCAATTCTGCTGAGTTTTATTCGGCTTTTCACAAAAAGGCCCTGGAAATCAGTGCTATGTCTAAGGCCATTTCGGAGTATTTATCTGCAGATTTATCGGCTTTATCCCCAAATGGAAATGAAAATCCTTTTATTTATTTTTCCGGGGACATTGTACAACAGGCCGTTTCACTCTCTGAAGAGATTGCAAAAGCAGAGCGTTGTTCTGGACTTGAAAAAAAACAACTTCATGTCCAAACGCTTCGATGGCTAACCTATCGTTTAATCCAAAATTGCAAGCGTTTGGAACTCTGCAACAGCAATGGTCGTGATTTTATGCCCGTACTTAAAAGAGAATTGAAAAAATTCAAATCGCTTCAACGCCGTTGGGCCATGATGTTGTAGCAGTTGAGTTGGGTTTTTTGTTTTATTTAGAGCAGCGTCTTTAAGGAATTAAAAAAAATTAAATTTTTTTACAAAAATTGTGTGACCATAATGGGGTTTTGGTGTCTAAAGTCGTTGAGGGAGGGCCTTTAGCTTTCCAAATTTTAATTTAAATAAAACCCAAAATTCTACTCATGATGAAAAGATTATTTTTCTCAACTTGCATGGTATTTATGAGTGCATCTATGATTGGTGCTCAAAATTTACCCACAAACCCAAATCCAGGAAAATGTTATGTCAAATGTATCACAAAAGATGTGTTTTCGGATGTTACCGAAACGATCGAAGTGCATCCTGCATACCAAACACTAGAAGTTGTTCCTGCAACCTACAAAACGGTTGAGGAACGCGTTCTAGTGAAAGAGGCATCCAAGCGTTACACATATGTTCCTGCTGTATATGAAACTGTGGATATCTCATACTCCACAGGTGGTGGTGCAGAAAAATTCACAGTCATTCCCGCACAATTTGGTTCCAGGACACAATCTTATGAGGCTTACCCAAAGACCTCGGGATGGGAATATAAACAATTGGAGGACTGTCAATCGCTTAATAAAGAGGATTGTGTAGCTGCATGCTATGTTGAGCGACCAGCGCAATTTCAAGAAGTATCTATTACAACCTTGGTTAAAGACGCTTCCATAACGCGGGCCAATATCCCAGCTCAAACAAGAACTTATAAAAAGCAAGTTTTGAAAACGCCCGCACGAACGGTAGAGGAGGTTATTCCGGCAGTTTACAGCACCATCAAGCGTCAAGTGGTTGATCAGCCCGCAAGGACTGTAAGCACGACAGTTCCTGCAACAACACAAACCATTACAAGAACAATTCTTAAATCAAAAGGGGGAATAACCTCTTGGGAAGAAATCGATTGTAAGTTATTGGATCCTAATGTTTTACCCATTTTCTACGAACTTGCTAGTGCCCGATTGACATCAGAATCGAAACGTACCATTGATGATACACTACTGCCCATTCTTAACTCAAAGAATGTTAACATAGAAATTATGTCCCACACAGATTCTAGAGGTAACGATGAGTACAACATGGCTTTGTCGCAGCAACGGGCCAATTCTGTGGTTAACTATTTGGTATCCAAAGGGATTTCAAGAAGCCGTTTAGCAGCCAAAGGGTATGGCGAAACCAGATTGGTAAACCGGTGTTCAAACGGCGTTAAATGTTCTGAAAGCGAACACAAACGAAACAGAAGAACAGAGTTTAGAGTGATTAATAATTAAAAAATTATCAGTTATTAAAATTTAACTGCCCCATCTTGCCCCCAAAGAGAGGCGCCATTGGCGCCTCTCTTTTTTATTTAACTACATAAAATGTGGGGCGTTCAACTCTGATTTTCTTCACCTCTATTCCAAAATTCTGAATTAAATCGTCGGCCATTAAATCAAAAAATTTGTAGTGCAATTGCCAATCAAACTTGGAATCTGAATTTATTACAGTTTGATCAAAAAAAACTGAAATTTTTAACAACTCCGAAAGCTTGTACATAAAATCCGCAACCGTACTATTATCGGCTGAAAATTGATAATCATCAACTAAAAACTGCGGACTATCCGTCCCCCAATCGAATTGTGATGGATTCCATAATTTGTTCGTGTTCTTTAAATCCATCTGTAAAACATCCATCGGTTTGTCTAAAATTTGAAACCTTAAATCCAAACTTTTTAAGATGGTCTCGGTGATGGTGAGTAAATCCTGATGGGGTTTGATTTTTAGTACGTAAACCGTATTAAATTCTTTAGGAACTTGAATTTGAACTGGACTGACTTTCATGAGATACCCCAAAAGTTGTTGCAAACTCCCTTCGATTTGTTTGTATTTTGAATTTGAAACGAGTGTAATCCCCGAAGAGGTATCGAGCTTGGAGGGTAATAATTCAAATGGTGTTTTTAGGTCCTTGCTGTCATCATCCTCAAGTACGTAGGACTCCAATTGTATTAATTCATTGGGGTCAAATCTGACATTGGAGCGGTTGATATAACGCCTGAGTTGAGAGGGGGTTAAATCGGCTGGATTGCCTTTCCAAAGGACCTCTGCATCAGAATTTAGCAATACGGCATTGGGTAAATCCGTCACGCCATAATCCTCAAATGTTTGACCATCGTAATCAATGGCTGATGCAAATGGACTTGGGCGTTTGTTTAAAAATTTTTTAACGCGATCTGAGGTTTCTTCTGAAATCGAAAGAATGTATAAATCTGTTGAAAATTGCTCCTGCAAGACTTCCAAATAATCAGAAACTGTAATGCAGGGGCCACACCATGTGGCCCAAAATTCTATCATAAAAAGTTTTACGGAGGGCGTCTCAGAATGAAAGGTCGAGTCTTGTAAAAGTTCAGAAATTTTAGCTTGGGAAAATCCAAAATTCACTCCACTAAAAAGGACGAGAATGAGGCAGATTAAAAAGGGCTTCTTTATCATAAAAATATTATTTGTTAGAGGGTAACAAATATCGTGCTAAATTGGATTGGTTTTAGCAATTAGGACAGCAACGCTTCCATGTCTAGCTGAATATCTTTGGCTTTCCGAGCGGCTTGATCCGCAAAATCTAATCCGTTGGAAGCATAAATAATTCCTCTAGAAGAATTCACAAGTAACCCCACATTAGAGTTTAACCCATACCGACAGACTTCACTCAGGCTTCCACCTTGAGCACCCACACCCGGGACCAATAAAAATTGATCTGGAATTAGAGTCCTTATGGCTTTAATATGCTCAGCTTTTGTAGCACCAACAACATACATCAGTCGGTCGGCATTAGCCCATTTTTGAGAGGTTTTAATGACGGACTCGAACAAGTGTTCTTCGTTGTGGGACAAGGTCTGAAAGTCAAAAGCTCCTGGATTGGAGGTCAAGCCAAGCATTATGGTATGTTTGTTTTTAAAATCCAAAAATGGTTCTACAGAATCTCGCCCCATATACGGCGCTACAGTGATACTATCAAACCCCAAATCTTCGAAAAATGCTTTGGCATATCGGCCGCTGGTGTTCCCAATATCGCCGCGTTTAGCATCGGCAATGGTAAATAGATTTGGATAATTTTGATTTAAATAATCAATGGTTTGTTTTAGGGCCTTCCAGCCGTCAAGACCATGGGCCTCATAAAACGCAATATTGGGTTTATAGGCCACACACAGATGGTGTGTGGCATCTATGATGGCTTTATTAAACTCAAAAATGGGAGATTCAGTATCCAAAAGATGCTGTGGTATTTTCTCCAAATCGGTGTCCAATCCAATGCACAGAAAGGATTTCTTTTGTCTGATTTCTGATACCAGTTTAGTCGTTTCCATCGTGTTATATGGCGTCTGAATCGGCCTTTAGTTTTTCGGTGTTTTCTGCCAACATTAATTCATCAATAATTTTTTGAATATCACCATTGATGATGTTGGATAAATCGTAGAGAGTCAAACCAATTCGATGGTCCGTTACCCGACCTTGTGGGTAATTATAGGTTCTAATTTTTGCACTTCGATCGCCTGACGAAACCATGCTTTTTCGTTTTTCAGAGTCGGCTGCTTGCTTTTTGGCCAATTCCATTTCATAAAGTCTGGAACGTAAAACTTTTAGTGCTTTTTCTAGATTCTTATGTGATGATTTTTGATCCTGACAACTCACAATCATACCGGTTGGCTCGTGGTGTAATTTTATGGCAGAATACGTGGTATTAACCGACTGCCCACCTGGCCCTGTAGAGGTGGTACGTTCAATTCTCACTTCAGACATATCCAATTCAACATCAAACTCTTCGGCTTCTGGTAAAACAATGACAGAGGCCGCACTGGTGTGAACTCGGCCTTGGGTTTCAGTCTGTGGAACTCGTTGAACCCGGTGGACTCCAGCCTCAAATTTCATGGTGCCATAGACGTCGGCTCCAGAAACTTCAAAAATAATTTCTTTAAATCCGCCCGATGTTCCTTCATTAAAGTCTACAATTTCAACCTTCCAACCTTTGGATTCGCAGTACTTGGTGTACATACGGTGCAAGTCGCCTGCAAAAATGCTGGCCTCATCACCTCCTGTTCCTGCACGGACTTCTACAACTACATTTTTGGCATCCTCGGGGTCTTTTGGAATCAATAACAGTTTGATTTCCTCCTCAAGCTCTGGTAATTTCGCTTTGGCTTCTTCCAGTTGAGTTTTGGCCATTTCAACCATTTCATCATCGGATCCGTCGCTTATGATCTCTTGAGCTTCTTCGATGTTTGACATCAGTATCTCATAAATTTCTCCGCGTTCAATAATTTTTTTTAAATCCTTGTATTCTTTATTAATTTGAATGTAGCGTTTTTGGTCTGAAATGATATCGGGTTGAATGATGAGGTCGCTAACCTCATCAAAACGTTGCTTTATAATTTGGATTTTTTCTAACATAAATGCTTACAAAGTGATTGCAAAAATACGATTTTAAGACGACTCTTTGGGAGCGCTAATAGTCAAAGGTGCCGTACTGGCTTTGGATGGTTAGCTTTTTGGAAATCGCAGCTTCAACTCGCCCAATAATTTTGGCCTCTACATTAAATTTGGAGGCGATAGAAATTAAGGCGTTAGCTACCTCCGGCGTTACATACATTTCCAAACGATGGCCACAATTAAACACTTGATACATCTCGCTCCAAGCCGTGTTGGATTGCTTTTGAATCAGCTCAAAAAGCGGTGGAACATCAAACATGTTGTCTTTTATAATGTGTAAATCCTCAATAAAATGAAGAATTTTGGTCTGTGCTCCTCCACTGCAGTGAACCATCCCGTGGATATCGTCCTTGTTATATTGATCTAAAATGGCTTTTACAATGGGGGCATATGTTCTTGTTGGTGATAGGACCAGTTTACCAGCATCCAAGGGGGTACCTTGAACAGAATCTGTGAGTTTAACTTGGCCAGAATAGACCAAATGGCCTGGAACTTGAGGATCGAAGGTTTCTGGGAATTTTTTGCCCACTGATTTATGAAACACATCGTGACGTGCCGAGGTTAGCCCATTACTGCCCATACCCCCGTTATATTCTGTCTCGTATGTTGCTTGTCCAAAAGAAGAAAAACCAACAATGACATCACCCTCTCGAATGTTGGCATTATCGATCACTTGGCTTCGTTTCATTCGTGCTGTTACCGTTGAATCAACTATGATGGTTCGCACCAAATCGCCCACATCGGCAGTTTCCCCGCCTGTTGAGTGGATGGTTATTCCGTATGATTTTAAATCCTCTATTAGGTCTTCTGTACCATTAATTATGGCTGATATTACCGCCCCGGGAATGAAATTTTTATTTCTACCAATGGTTGAGGACAACAAGATGTTGTCTGTGGCACCCACACAAATTAGGTCGTCAATATTCATGATTAGCGCGTCTTGCGCTATGCCTTTCCAAACGGACAAATCACCAGTGTCTTTCCAATAGGCATACGCCAAAGAACTTTTAGTTCCTGCGCCATCGGCATGCATGACTAAACAATAGTCCGGATCGTTAGTCAAATAATCAGGTACAACTTTACAAAAGGCCTTTGGAAATAAACCTTTATCAATATTTTTTATGGCGTCATGAACGTCTGTTTTGGATGCTGAAACCCCACGTTGTGCGTAGCGTTGGTTGGCCTCTATACTCATATCGTTGTGCTTAATTGCAAAGGTAAGAAAGTAAATTTTTTATCATAAAAAAACGCCCAATTAGTTTGAGCGTTTTTCCTTAAGTTGTAAACAATAATTCTCTGTATTTTGCCAAAGGCCATAGCTCGTCGTCAATAAGCAATTCCAGCTTATCGCAACTGTAACGAATCTCATCAAATAGTGGCTTAACTTTTTTGCAATAGGCCTCTGCTTTTTCGATGGATTCTGCAATGATGTTGGCTTTTTTACGTTCGTTTATCATGGTGGTGACGCCAGAATTGATAGCTTCTATGTGTTTTGAAATATCAGAAATTAGCAAGAGCTGTTCGCTGGCGTATTTATTGAAATCCTTGCCATAAATATCTTTCAATCCTCTCACGTTGTGGATTAAAATATTTTGATACTTCACAGCCGTTGGAATCACGTGATTTCGAGCGATATCACCCAACACACGACCCTCAATTTGAATCCTGTGAATGTACTCTTCAACCTCAATTTCGTAGCGGGCTTCAATTTCTGTGGTGTTCATGACACCCAACTCTTCATACAATACAATGGTTTTCGGATCGATTTTTATTTTCAAAGCTTCAGGGGTATTTTTATTATTACTCAACCCTCGTTTTTTAGCTTCTTTTTTCCAATCCTCGCCGTAGCCGTTACCCTCAAACAATATGTTTCTGGATTGCTTGATGTACTCTCTTAAAACATTAAAAATGGCTTCGTCTTTTTTGAGTCCCTTTTTGTCAATCAGAACATCTGCTTCTTTCTTAAATTCTTTAAGTTGTTTGGCTACAATGGAATTCAATACCGTCATGGGGTTGGCACAATTTGCAGTAGAGCCAACGGCTCTAAATTCAAATTTATTTCCTGTAAAAGCAAACGGCGATGTTCGATTACGATCGGTGTTGTCCAAAAGAATTTCAGGGATTTTACCCACAACGTTCAACTTCAAATCGGTTTTTTCCTGAGGGGACAATTTCCCTTTTGTAACGCCCTCCAATTCGCTCAAAACTTTTGTGAGCTGCGCCCCAATGAATACAGACATGATGGCCGGCGGCGCTTCATTGGCACCCAAGCGGTGGTCGTTACTGGCGGAAGCAATGGAGGCACGTAACAATTCTTCATTGTCATGAACGGCTTTAATGGTATTAATAAAAAAGGTTAAAAATTGTAAATTACTCATCGGAGTTTTTCCCGGTGCCAAAAGGTTGACACCCGTATCGGTGCTTAAACTCCAATTGTTGTGCTTCCCTGAACCGTTTACCCCTGCAAACGGTTTTTCATGAAAGAGGACCTTGAAGTGATGACGATCTGCTACTTTTTTCATCAAATCCATAAGGAGAGAATTGTGATCGACTGCCAAATTAGCTTCCTCGAATATGGGAGCCAGTTCAAATTGATTTGGAGCCACCTCGTTGTGGCGGGTTTTCACGGGAATACCAAGAAGGATTGACTCCGTTTCTAAATCACGCATAAAACTCAATGCTCGTGAAGGGATTGTTCCAAAATAGTGATCGTCCAATTGTTGCCCTTTAGCGGAGGAGTGCCCCAAAAGAGTTCTTCCCGTCAATTCTAAATCGGGTCTAGATACGGCCAGAGATTTATCAATTAAAAAATATTCTTGCTCCCACCCCAGAGACGCCGATACTTTTTTGACATTTTTATCAAAATAACGAGCTACAGCCGTAGCTGCATCGTCTACCGCGTGAAGGGCACGCAGTAATGGCGTTTTGTAATCCAAAGCTTCACCCGTATAAGCCACAAAAACAGTGGGAATACACAGTGTTGTACCAAAAATAAAAGCAGGCGATGTGGGATCCCAAGCGGTATAACCTCGAGCTTCAAAGGTGTTTCGAATTCCGCCGTTGGGGAAGGATGATGCGTCGGGTTCTTGTTGAACCAATTGATTGCCTTCAAATCGTTCTAAAGCCCGACCTGGTGCAGTTGTTTCAAAAAATGCATCGTGTTTCTCTGCAGTGGCTCCAGTGAGCGGTTGGAACCAATGGGTGTAGTGCGTGGCACCTTTTGACAGTGCCCATTCTTTCATGGCGTTGGCAATTTGATCCGCGATATCACGATTGATCGTCTGATTTTTTTCAATAGCTGTTAGTAGGTTTTTGTAAGTGGACTTGGGCAGTGAATTTTCCATGGCAGAAAATCCAAAAACATTAGCACCAAATGCTTGAGATCGTTTGGGCTGTTCCGTTACAGCTACCGGTTCCCTGTTCATAGAGGCCTTTAAGGCATCAAATCTTAATGTAGACATAGGATTTCGTATTAATGATACACAAATTTAATTGTAATGAGCGATCAAACTAACCCAATTTTATTTTTTTATTAACAATTTAAACAAATTATAGATTTAAAATTATGAATAATTCTTCAGAACCCCTAAAAATTTAGGGGGTACATAAAAAAAACCGGCTTGTTGATAAAAATACCCCCAAAATATTCAGTGTTTTGTGTTGAGTATATATATTTGTGCTTTACTTATTATTTATAATTTTACAAATACCACAATTATGGCAAAATCGAAATTAGAATACATTTGGCTGGACGGATATTATCCCACTCAAAACATGAGAAGCAAAACCAAAATTGAAGACAATTTTAGTGGAAAATTGGAAGATTGTCCAATTTGGTCTTTTGACGGTTCTTCCACCAGACAAGCTGAAGGAAACTCCTCGGACTGTTTACTTAAGCCCGTTGCAATCTACCCAGATCCAGCACGCCGAGATGGCTATCTTGTTATGACCGAAGTTTTAAATGCCGACGGAACACCACACGAATCGAACGGTAGAGCAACCATCGAAGACGAAGACAATGATTTCTGGTTTGGTTTTGAACAAGAGTATTTTATCATGGATACCAAAACACAGTTGCCTTTAGGCTTCCCTGTGGGTGGTTATCCTGCGCCACAAGGGATGTACTATTGCTCCGTTGGTGGAAAAAATACCCACGGACGAGACCTCGTGGAAGAGCATGCCAATCTGTGCATCGATGCCGGTCTAAATTTTGAGGGGATTAACCAAGAAGTGGCCTCTGGACAATGGGAATTTCAATTGTTTGCCAAAGGAGCCAAAAAAGCTGGAGACGAAATTTGGGTAGCACGCTACCTTCTCGATCGATTGACCGAAAAATACGGTTATTACATAGAATACCACCCAAAACCATTAGGAAAAGATATGGATTGGAACGGTTCCGGAATGCATGCCAATTTCTCCAATACCACCCTTAGAACCTGCGGTTCTCAAGAGGTGTATGAAAAAATATGTGAAGCGTTCAGACCTGTGGTCAAAGAGCACATTGAAGTTTATGGTGAGTTTAATGACCAGCGCTTGACTGGCTTGCACGAAACAGCATCCATCAATGAATTTTCGTTTGGTATCTCCGATCGTGGTGCTTCAATCCGAATTCCAATCATTACAGTCGAAAAAGGTTGGAAAGGTTGGTTAGAGGACAGACGACCTGCCTCCAATGGTGACCCATACAAGATAGCAGCCCGTATTATCAAAACTGTAAAATCGGCTGAATTGTAAATTTTTTCTCAGATATTTTTTTACAAAAAAACGATCTTCTATTGTGAAGGTCGTTTTTTTTTGTATTTTGGTACTATTGAACAGTCCCAAAAACTGTCTTCACAACCATGATAATTTGTTTTTAAGGATATTGATTTACACTTAGCTAAATGAATAGGCATAGTTTATGATGTCTATTTGCGAATCTAAGATATTGACTCAATAAACCCTACTGTTATGAAACAACACCTTGAAAACATGTTATGCTTGGATCTTTTTTTGTCAGAAAAAATCCATCTTTCAAATGCAAAATCCAAATCCCCTGACATAGACCACAACATGCAACTTCCACTCATTAGTTGGGACATTTTTAGCGATCATTTTTTTAAACATCTAAATACGTCGAGGAAGCTAATGGATTTAAACAAAATTAAAACCTATGCCAAAAAGTACCGCTGGAAAAATGACATCGAAAACTTGTTTAATTCCATTGATTTCAGTGCCATCATTTTGACTGATATTAATCAAAAAATCATGTGGGTCAATGAAGGGTTCACCACCATGACGGGGTACACCAAAAAAGAAGTTTTGGATAAGACCCCAAAAATTTTACAGGGGCCAAAAACCTTACAACAATCAAAATCAGAATTGGCATTTCGTATCAAGGAAGATAAGCCGTTTGTGACCACATTGTTGAATTACAGGAAGAACAAATCTGAGTACAATTGCAAGGTCCATATTGTTCCTTTGTACAACGAAGAAACTACGCATTATATCGCTTTGGAAAAAGAAGTGTTATAACGCTTTGGCTACAGATTTAACTGCGGCAATGGTAAAATCCAAATCATCGTAAGAGAGGGCGTCTGTGACAAACCAACTTTCAAATGCGCTTGGTGCGATATACACCCCAGCATCAAGCATCCCATGAAAGAATTGTCTAAATCGATTGTTATTGCCGTCTGTAGCAGAGTCAAAATCAACCACATCCCGTTCTGAAAAATGCACAGAAATCATTGATCCAACCCGGTTTATGGTGTGATTGATGTTTTGAGCTTTTAGAGCTTTAGAAATACCGTCATGCAGATAGGCCGTTTTTTGAGTCAACCGCTGGTAAACACCGCTGTCATTATTCAATGCATTCAAGAGGGCATATCCTGCGGCCATCGCCAAAGGGTTTCCGCTTAATGTTCCGGCTTGATAAACTGGCCCCTCTGGGGCAAGATGACTCATGATGTTTTGCTTTGCAGCAAACGCACCAACTGGAAGTCCGCCTCCAATAACTTTTCCAAAACAAACAATATCGGCCTTAATTCCCATCAGTTCTTGTACACCCCCTTTGGCCAATCTAAAACCAGTCATGACTTCGTCAAAAATGAGCAGTGCGTTATGAGCATCGCACAAAACTCGTAGTCCTTCTAAAAATCCTTCTTTAGGGGGAATACACCCCATGTTTCCAGCAACGGGCTCTACAATTATAGCGGCAATATTGTTGTTATTGGCCTCGAAAATTTGTTGAACAGCATTCAAATTATTGTAGGGCGCTAATATGGTATCTTTAGCCGTACCTTGTGTGACTCCAGGACTGTTTGGGCTTCCAAATGTGACCGCTCCACTACCGGCTTGAATTAAAAAAGAATCGGAATGGCCGTGATAGCACCCAGCAAATTTTATGATTTTTTCTTTTCCTGAATAGCCCCTAGCCAACCGTACGGCACTCATACAAGCTTCAGTCCCAGAATTTACAAATCTGATTTTGTCGATATTAGGAACCATAGAAACAGCCAGTTCTGCAATTTTTGTTTCAATCTCTGTGGGCATCCCAAATGAAGTTCCTTTTTTGGCTTTATTGACAACAGCATCTACAACAGGGGGGAAAGCGTGACCCAAAATCATAGGCCCCCAAGAGTTGATGTAATCGATAAGTCGGTTACCATCCTCGTCGTACAAATATGGACCTTGTGCTTTGTTTACAAAAATAGGAGTTCCACCAACCGCTTTAAATGCGCGCACTGGCGAGTTCACTCCTCCAGGGATAACGGCATTTGCGGCTTTAAACAATTGGCTGCTACGTTGGTACTTCATAAGATTTAGTTTGGTGTAATGATTAGGATCTGGCCAATACTCAAGGTGTTGGAATTCATATTGTTCAATCTTTTAAGACGCTCAACTGTAGTGTTGTAACGTTTTGAAATGGAATACAACGTATCGCCTTTTGATACGGTGTGTGTTTGAGACCATTGATTTTCGTCATTGTCTAATTTATTATCCTTTTCAAAAATATCGTACCGATACAGCGCATAACGCTCAATCAAACTGATGAGTTTTTGAGGATATTTTGGGTCGGTAGCATACCCTGCTTTTTTCAATCCTCTGGCCCACGATTTATAATCTGTAGATTTATATTTAAACAAATTAGAGTACCGTTTTCTTTTGGCTAAAAATAGCGAGTGATCTCTGTAGGATTGGTTGGGGTCGTTGTATTTTCTAAAACACTCCTGAGCTTTGTCATCGTCGTGATAAATCCGAGCCCCTGTCCAATCGTGGCATTTTATTCCAAAATGATTATTGGCCTGGCGCGCCAAACGACCTTTTCCGGAGCCGGATTCCAAAATGCCCTGAGCCAAGGTAATACTGGCAGGGATGCCGTACAATTTCATTTCATGGATGGCAACGGCCTTAAAAAAAGCAATGTATTCTGTGGTCGAGTTGTAGTTGGGATGGAGAACTACAGGAGATTTTTTGGGCGTTTCCTGTTGCGGAATCTCAATGCTGACAGGGGTGTTTTTGTGTCTTCTGGACTTTTTTCGAGCACCACAGCTCGACAAAATCAGCATTGAAAAGAGAAGTAATGTAAAGCGTTTGATTATTCTATAACTTGCCATTGTTGTTGTCTTAAACGTTGATTCATTCCTTCAATACTTTGCAATCCTCCAGTATGAATGGCTAATATTTTAGCGGTCTTTGAAATACTGCCCTTTTCTAAAAGATCAAATATACCATACATCATTTTAGCGGTGTAAATGGGGTCCAATGGAATTCCAAAATTTCGTTTAAATGAATTCATAAAATCAATCAATTCTGGATTCACTTTAGCATATCCACCAAAATGGTAATCGTGACACAATTCCCAATTGGACTGTGTTGCAAATTTACAAATATCTTCACGTAAAAAAGAACCTTTAAGCGCAGGAAAACCAATTATTTTTTGGGATATTAAACTGGAATTAATAAGCCCAGATAACGTGCCCCCTGTTCCAACGGCACAACAAATAATATCAAAAGTATGATCGTGTGTGGTTAAAATTTCCTCACACCCCTTAATGGCCAAATCGTTGGTACCCCCTTCTGGGAGAATGTAAACCCTAGGATAGGTTTGTTTCAGTTGTGCTAAAAACTCGGGAGTGTCCTTTTTTCGGTAAGATTCACGACTTATAAATTTCAATTCCATACCGCACGATTTTGCAAAACTCAGTGTGGGATTCAGTTTTGGAATTTGAGCCAATTCTTGCCCTCTAACAATTCCAATAGTGGGAATATTAAGAGCTTTTCCTGCCGCTGCTGTGGCTGCAATATGATTGGAGTAGGCGCCCCCAAAAGTTAAAATACCACGAAAATCGTGCTGTTGGTAATGCGCAATATTATATTTCAATTTTCGAAACTTGTTTCCAGAAACGTCTGGATGAATTTGATAATCTGGTTTCAAGAAAATTTGCGGGGTGATTTTTATATTATTAACAGTAGTTTTTAGAAACATTAAGAACTTTGTAGCGTTGCATTTGAAACAAAAATAGACAATAGCGGGTGATTAGGACCAATCAGTAAGGCCTATTTATGTATCTGAAAATTCCATTATATTTGTTAATCATGAGACGAAACCCACCTATTGAAGATGGCGATTTTTATGTCACAACGCAGGGGTATCGCTGTTTTACAGCCCAATACCATCTTAAACGTGGCTACTGTTGTGAGAGCAACTGCAAGCATTGCCCCTACGGATACAACCCCAAAACAAACACAAAAAAGTAAAACGTATGACCACGCTAACGAAAACTTTTCAGGATGAAATACTGGAAGGAATCCCCTCTGAACTCCCCCCCCTAAAACCCTTTGACCTGTCCTTCAACCATGCCCCAAAACGAAAAGCCATACTTAGTCCAACAGAAACTTCGTTGGCTTTAAAAAATGCCTTGCGCTATTTTAATCCCAAATTTCACAACATTTTATTTGAAGAATTTAAATCCGAATTGGAAACCTACGGTCGAATATACATGTATCGATTTCGACCCGATCACAAAATTTTTGCCCGACCCATCGATCAGTATCCCGCCAAAAGCCAACAAGCCGCCGCAATCATGCTCATGATTCAAAATAATTTGGATGATGCCGTAGCACAACACCCTCACGAGCTGATAACGTACGGAGGAAATGGAGGCGTATTTTCCAATTGGGCACAGTACCGGTTGACCATGAAATACTTGTCTGAAATGAACGACGAACAAACCTTAGTCATGTACTCCGGCCACCCCATGGGACTGTTCCCCTCCCACAAAGACGCCCCTCGTGTGGTCGTAACCAACGGGATGATGATTCCAAATTATTCAAAACCAGACGATTGGGAAAAATTTAACGCTCTTGGCGTCACGCAATTTGGACAAATGACTGCGGGGAGTTATATGTATATTGGCCCTCAAGGAATTGTACACGGGACCACGATAACGGTTTTGAATGCCTTCAGAAAAATTAATAAATCTCCTGAAGGACAAATTTTCCTAACCGCTGGATTGGGTGGCATGAGCGGTGCCCAACCCAAAGCCGGAAACATAGCGGGTTGTATTACGGTTTGTGCTGAAGTTAACCCGAAAGCAACCCAAATCCGACAAGCTCAAGGATGGGTTGACGAAGTTTTTGATTCAATCCAAACATTAATCAATCGCACCAAAAAAGCTCAGCAAAACAAAGAGGTTGTCTCCTTGGCCTATCAAGGGAATGTTATTGATGTTTGGGAGGCCTTTTATGACGCTGGTATTGAGGTGGCCATTGGAAGCGATCAAACGTCACTCCACAACCCATGGGCAGGAGGGTATTACCCTGTTGGACTGTCTTTTGATGCAGCCAATATCATGATGAATGAACAACCCGAAGAATTCAAAAATCTCGTTAAAAAGAGTTTATTGAAACATGCAGCAATCGTGAAAAAACACACAGAAAAAGGCACTTATTTTTTTGATTATGGAAATGCATTTTTATTGGAAGCATCACGTGCTGGAGCAGATATTTTAAAAGAAAATAACGACGATTTTATCTATCCCAGCTATGTCCAAGACATCATGGGCCCCATGTGTTTCGATTATGGATTTGGACCATTTCGTTGGGTTTGTGCCAGTGGGTTGGCCAGTGATTTGGGCAAAACAGATGCCATAGCATGCCGTGTTTTAGAAACCATAATTCAAACCTCTCCCAACGAGATTCAACAACAAATGAGAGATAATATCCAATGGATTAAGGGGGCTCAAAACAATGAATTGGTAGTTGGATCACAAGCCCGAATTTTATATGCCGATGCCGAAGGACGTATCAAGATTGCCGAAGCTTTTAATACCGCTATTGCAAAGGGCGAAATTGGACCTGTAATTTTGGGACGAGATCATCACGATGTTTCTGGAACAGACTCGCCTTACAGAGAAACTAGTAACATCTATGACGGATCAAAATTTACAGCCGATATGGCCATTCATAATGTTATCGGCGACAGTTTTCGAGGGGCTACATGGGTGAGTATCCACAATGGTGGTGGTGTCGGTTGGGGCGAAGTCATTAATGGTGGTTTTGGTATGGTTCTTGATGGATCTAAAGAAGCTGAAAGAAAGCTAAAGTCGATGTTGTTTTGGGATGTAAATAATGGGATTGCTCGTCGAAATTGGGCTCGAAACGATGGTGCCATTTTTGCCATTAAACGTGCCATGAAAAATGAACCAAATTTAAAAATTACACTTCCAAATATTGTCGACGAATCGCTCTTTCAATAAAAAATGATTTAAACGCTTAAGTTATGAAATTACAAATTTTGACCCTCGGTTTAATAATACTAACTCTAACATCGTGTAGTTCTGTTAGAGTGGCTGCAGACTACGATCGTTCAGCAGATTTTAACACCTACAAAACTTTCGCCTTTTTTAAGGATGGAATAGATAAAGCCAAAATCAGTGACTTGGATAAGCGTCGTATTTTACGGGCTATTGAATCGGAACTTTTGGCCAAAGGATTTTCTAAGTCTGAAACCCCCGATTTATTGGTTAATATTTTCACTAAAGAACGCCAAGAAGTTAATGTTTACAACCAGGGCTGGGGCATGTACGGCTGGGGTTGGGGCTGGGGGCCAATGGGTTGGAATCAAACCAACGTTACCAACTCGACCAGAGGAACGCTATACATTGATTTGATTGATGCCAAGAAAAAAGAATTGGTCTGGCAGGGTATTGGTCAGGGCTATCTAACTTCAAGAATGGACCGAAAAGAGGAACGCATCAGAGAATTTGTGACCTCTGTTCTTGCCAAATATCCGCCACAACCTTAAGTAATTATTGGGTTTTTACATCCAATACATCACGTAAAGTATTTCCAATGAGCATAAAGGCCATGACCAAACTCATGATGCAAAGGCCTGGAATTAGTGCCAAATAGGCCTTCCCTAGTATTATGTCATTATAATGCGTTTTGATCATTGCGCCCCAACTCGACACGGGGGGTTGTGCTCCGATGCCTAAAAAACTTAAACCACTTTCAATAAGTATGGCTGCTGCAAAATTGGCCGCAGAAATAACAATTACTGGTGCCATGATATTGGGTAATATATGCTTAAATACAATCCGAAAATTGGAATACCCAAGAGCCCTTGCTGCCATGACATACTGTTGTTCTTTGACTCCCATGACCTCACCTCGAACCACTCGTGCCACCTCTACCCACATGGTTAATCCTACAGCAATGAAAACTTGCCAGAATCCTTTGCCCAAAGCCAACGTTATGGCGATAACCAACAACAATGTTGGAATGGACCATGTTACATTAATCAACCACATGATTAAAGCATCGGTTCGTCCGCCAAAATAACCGGCTAAACTCCCTAAAGTAATTCCAATAATCAGCGATATTAAAACAGCTACAAATCCAATAAAAAAAGAAATTCTGGACCCCACCAAAATACGGCTCAAAAGATCTCGGCCGTATTTATCGGTACCCAAAACAAACGTTCGGTCTTTAACAATTGGCACATTATCTTGTTGAAATTCAACGGTTTTCGTAAGAGCAACTCCCCCGCTGGCGTCGTAAGGCGTGTAAATGATGTTTTGATTTTCGATGGTGTAATCTAAAATAGGAATTTCTATATCGGGTGATTTGTTGCCATAAAAGAATCGATTCAATGCGCTTTGATTTTCAGTTTCCGCTGCAGGTAGAATCAACATTTTTACTTGAAATCCGGGCGGCTTAGAGTGAATGCTCAAATGCATCTGATTGGCATGTTGAGAAGAATCAGGGGCTAATGCATAGGCAAAAATAGAGATTAAACCCACAACCAAAATAAAACACAAACTGACAGTCCCAAAAACATGTTGTTTAAATCTTTGGAACGCTTGTTGTGTGGGACCTTGCATCATCGTTTATTAGTCTTTCAGCGCCGAAAGTTTATTGACCTTCAAGGTTCGATTTAAATCCGTTAGCACATTTAGGGCCTCTTCCATATAGATGTCTTTGCTGAGGGACTCGTGCCAACGTTTTCTGTTGATTTTAAAGACCGAATCTTTTTCCATTATTGGCAGTTCATAAGGAAGGGATTCAAACGTTAGGTTTGTGGTGTAGTCTTTTAGACTGTCGAAACGTTCAGATTCTTTTTCGTTGCGCTCCAATTCTGAATCGTAATCCTCGTATTTCAAACTGTATAAATCCTTTGATCGAACGGATTGTATCCATCTAGCATTGTCATCAATAAGTTTAATTTCGGGGCTTTTGGCCATCCGATCCTTACTGCGTTTGATGGTAGTTTCGTAGTCAATGGCACTCTCCCAAAGCTTGTAAGATGCTGGTTGAATTTCGTCCCAAGGCAACGGATTATCTTGGTCTTTTTCGCCCATATCCACATAGCTGTAACGATCTGGAACAACCACATCGCTTTTAACGCCTTCCAACTGAGTAGATCCGCCGTTAATTCGGTAGTATTTCTGGGTTGTAAATTTAAAAGCACCCATATCGCCATTGGTATTGTTATGTACCATTCTGTTCAAATCGATGACATTTTGAACCGTACCTTTGCCGTACGTTTGTTTACTTCCAATGATGATAGCGCGCTTATAATCTTGCATTGCTGCCGCTAAAATTTCTGAGGCCGAAGCCGAAAATTCATTCACCAAAATGACCAGCGGTCCTCCCCATACCACAGATTCATCTTTGTCGCTCAAAACCCGTCTGTCCTCACCAGTAGAACGAACTTGAACTATAGGGCCATCTTTGATAAATAACCCCCCAATATCAACTACTGTTTTGAGAGAGCCACCGCCGTTGTTTCTAAGATCCAAAACCAATCCATCCATTCCTTCTGCTTTTAAACGCTCAATTTCTTTTTTGACATCTGAAGTCGCATTTCTGCTGTTGATATCTTCAAAATCAATGTAAAATTTAGGAAGATTGATGACCCCAAATTTATAGTCTCCTTTTTGAACAACACTGGATTTGGCATAGGTTTCTTCCAATTCAATTTCGTCTCGCGGAATTGTAAGATCTTCGATCGTTCCATCCACTCTTTTTAGGGTCAAAATAACGCTGGTTCCTTTCGGTCCTTTGATGAGTTTTACAGCATCGTCCAGCCGCATCCCGACCACGCTAACGGCCTCTTCTTCGTTTTCTTGTCTAACTTTCAAAATCACATCGCCAACCTGAAGTTTATTTTGGCGCCAAGCCGATCCCCCAGAAATCAATTCAGTGATGCTAATATTATCCATTTTCTTTTGAAGTCTAGCACCTATCCCTTCGTATTTTCCAGACATGGCGGCATCAAATCTATCCTTGTCCTGAGGCGCAAAATAAAACGTGTGGGGGTCAAAAGATTCTGCAATGGCATTGATGTACATCGACAGCCAATCCTCGCGGCGCATGTCATCAAAATAAACCGCAGTTTCTTGTAAACTTTTTAAAATCGAAGCTCTTGACTCTTCTTCCAATTCTTGATTTGACTTGGCAGTAAAGTCTGCATCATTCTGTTTGGACTCTTGCTCGGAAACTAAATCGTGATATCCAGATAAGGAACTGAATTTCAATTGTTTACGCCAACGGTTTTTCATTTCTTTGACGTTGGTAACATAGTCTAGCTTTTCTGAATCAGACTGGTATTTTTCATCAATATTGTAATCAAATGGGGTGCTTAAGATATCTGCATAGAGGGCTCTTGATTCTTCAATTCTGGTTAATAATTTATCATAAACCAAATTAAAAAATTGCACGTCAAAATTTTGAATTTGATCGTCCAACTCGGTTTCAAATTGCTTAAATATTTTGATATCTGATTCGTAAAAATAGTGTTTGTAAGGATCAACGCGATTTAAAAAACGGTTGTAAACATCTTTGGAAAAGGCATCGTTGAAATCTTTGGGCTGAAAATGACCTTGTTCAAGAAGGTAGGTAACAAGTTGCATCAATAATTTGTCTTTATCGGGATTGTCAAAGGATTTTGTAGTAAAGCTGCAAGAGGCAAAAGCCACAAAAATGGATATTAAAAGGATGTTTAAGTTTCGCTTCATGTTTTTAAAAACGTTTTTGGGTACGATTAAAAATAAAAATATGGGATTTATTTTAAAATCACGCCAACTTATTGATAATTTTTTGTTAAAGCAAAGAAAACGAACAAATGATTCAAAATTACTTACTTTTGTTAGTGAAAACTTAGAAAAAATGACAAAAAGACCACTAATTTTGGTAACCAACGACGACGGTATCACTGCACCTGGTATTCGAACTTTAATCAAAGTAATGAACACGCTTGGCGATGTAATTGTGGTGGCTCCAGACAGCCCTCAAAGCGGTATGGGTCATGCGATCACAATCAATGACACCTTATATTGCAGAGAAGAACATATAGACGATGGGCCTCAAAAAGAATACAGCACTTCGGGTACCCCGGCAGACTGTGTTAAATTGGCGGTTCATGAATTGTTGGGCAGAACACCTGATTTGTGCGTTTCGGGAATCAACCATGGGTCTAATTCATCCATCAATGTTATTTATTCAGGTACCATGAGTGCCGCCATCGAAGCTGGCATGGAGGGTATTCCAGCCATTGGGTTTTCATTGGTAAATTACAGTTGGAATGCCGATTTTAGTCCAACAGAACCTTTTATTAAAACCATCTGTAAAAATGTGATGAATAACGGTCTTCAAAAGGGAATCATTCTAAATGTCAACTTTCCAAGCCAAGCGAACGAACCCATAAAAGGCGTTAAAATATGCCGTCAAGCGAATGCCAATTGGATAGAAAAATTTGATAAACGACAAAGTCCAATGGGCAGAGACTATTACTGGCTTACAGGTGAATTCATCAACAAAGACAACGGACAAGATACCGACGAGTGGGCCCTCAAAAATGGCTATGCGTCCGTAGTGCCCGTCCAATTTGATCTAACCGCACACCACTACATTCAGGAATTAAACAACTGGTCTTTTGATGGATAAAAAACAAATGATTATTGGTGCCCTTGTTGGATTGACGGCCAATATTTTTGGGCTAATCATTGTGGGATTTTTGACAGGACATTTTTCGAATAGAGGTGGAAATCTTATTCAAGTCATTGATGCAGCTCACAACGAAGGGTTTTTGGGCAAACTCATTAGTTTGGGCGCTGTTTTAAATTTGGTTTGTTTTTTTTATTTCCTAAAACAAAACCAAGATTCTCGTGCTGCAGGAGTTTTGGCCGCCACGATTTTAACGGCCGTTGTAACATTTATAATTAAACTCTAGCATGAAGTATTACATCATAGCAGGCGAGGCCTCTGGCGATTTGCACGGTGCAAACCTCATCAAAGCAATTCACACTATTGATGACGATGCCCAGTGTAGAGTTTGGGGCGGCGACTTGATGGAACAAGCCGGAGGAACGCTGGTCAAGCACTACAAAGCATTGGCCTTTATGGGATTTTTGGAAGTGGTGATGAATCTTCGAACCATTTTAAAGAATATCAACTTTTGCAAGAAAGACATCGCTGCTTATCAGCCCCATGTTGTGATTTTTATTGACTACCCTGGGTTTAATTTACGCATCGCCAAATGGGCGAAAATGCAGGGTTTTCAAACCCACTATTACATTTCGCCGCAACTGTGGGCCTGGAAAGAAAATCGCATTCGTCAAATCAAACGGGATATTGATAAAATGTACGTGATTTTACCTTTTGAAAAAGATTTTTACGAAGTCAAACACCACATGCCAGTCACCTTTGTGGGACACCCGCTTATTGATGCCATTGCCAACCGCCCTAAAATAAATCCTACGAATTTAAGACAACAATATGGCCTATCGGACCAACCCATCATTGCCTTATTACCAGGAAGCCGACGGCAAGAAATTAAAAAAATGCTGAAGGTGATGTTGTCTGTAGTTAAAGCTTTCCCTAACTATCAATTTGTGATTGCAGGGGCACCCAGTCTACCCGATGCTTTTTACAGGACTTTTATAAAAAACACCAACGTAACCTTGGTGAATAACGCCACTTACGACCTGTTGAGTTTAGCCGATGCCGCTCTGGTGACGTCTGGGACAGCCACCCTAGAAACCGCATTGTTTAAAGTCCCACAAGTGGTGTGCTACAAATCCAGCTGGGTATCCTACCAAATTGGAAAACAAGTGGTTAAACTCAAGTTTATTTCTTTGGTGAACCTTATTATGAATCGTGAGGTGGTGTGTGAGCTTATCCAAGGAGATTTCAATACCAAACGTCTAACGAAAGAATTACAACATATTTTAGACCCCAAAATCCAACAAAATATCAAAGCCGATTATGATACCCTTGAACAACAACTGGGTGGCCCCGGCGCCAGCCAAAAGGTAGCCAAAGCGGTGATTGAAACGCTGAGTTGATCCCTGGCTACCGCACGATTCCTATCGTGTGGTTTAGTTCTTATTTGGAACGCGAAAGGATTCGCGCACCAGCGGGGGCGAAAGGATTAACTTTGTTGAATCTTCGATTTCGCGCACCAGCGGGGTTTTAGTAATTAGAAATAATAATACATATGCCCTATTGGTTGTAAAAATGAAATTTATAAAACACACTTATTTACTACTGCTTGGTTAATGTAAACTGTTCTGTAGGTATTATCTGTTCTGGAATACCATTTGGACAATCTCCCAAATAAACCATATCGTGTCCGACGTTTAAACTAGCTGTCATCGAAGTTGGAGTACTAGAGGAAACTGAAATAAAGATATCTCCATGTTGTCCACAATTACCACCCTCACCAACATAGCTTAACACATAATATCCAGCTTCTTTGGATAAATATCTTCCCTTAACCACCAAATAATTACTGCTTGGCAAATTGGTGGTATCAAGAATAGTATTTCCGTTATTATCCGTAATCTTATAACGCAAATGTAATTTATCAACACTAATTCCTAAAAAATTATTTTTGAGTTTAACAATTCGAAACTCGAAAATGTTACCCTGATAATTTCCTTTCCAAGTGCCTATATATTTATCCAAAATATTATTGACATCCTTAAAATAGGTCCCTCCTGGAATTTCAATTTCATTATCCAAATAATTGGTATGCTCTTCAACTGGAATGATTTGTGCCTTGCAACTGTAAAAAGTTAACAACAGACTTATTAAAATTAGTTTAATTTTCAAATTTTATTGTTTTATGTATGTTTCTAATTGCCCTCTTTCAGTTGTGATGGACAATATCATCTTTCCACTTGAATTTATGGTAATATTATTGATAATACTACATGAATAATCAGTACTTAAATTATTTTCTTTTACAATTAAATAAATATCATATAC